>CAJJZO010000190.1 GCA_905197585.1 uncultured Collinsella sp. | reverse complement strand
GGCTCCGGCACACTCCCCCAGCCCCGCCCTCCCTTAACAAAAAATTCATAATTTTCCCCCCGGCCCATGGATTAAAAAAGCGGCCGCCGTCGTTCCCGCGGGGGGCCCTTTTCGTCAGCGTCCACATTGCAGGCAAAACCACACGCTACTTGGCGCGGCCCTCCTCATAGCGCTCGACCAGCTTGGCCTGAACATCGTAGGGAACCTGCTCGTAGCCAGCGGGCTTCATGGTAAAGTCACCCGTGCCGCGCGTGATAGAGCGCAGGCGCGTCGAGTAATCCGTCAGCTCGGCGAGAGGTGCCTGGGCGATGACCACGGTGTCGCCGCGTTCATCGGTCTCCATGCCCGTCACGCGACCGCGCGATGCCGAGATGTCACCCATCACGGCGCCGGCGTAGCTCTCGGGGATAGTCACCGTGATTTCCTCGATGGGCTCCAGCACCACCGGGTCGGCATCGGCGCATGCCTTGCGCAGGCCGATGCGAGCCGCCGCGCGGAACGCCATCTCGTTGGAGTCGACGCTGTGATACGAGCCGTCGTACACAGCCACGCGAATGCCCGTGAGCGGGTAGCCGGCAATGATGCCGTCCTTCATGGTCTCCTGAACGCCCTTGTCCACGGCAGGGATCAGCGAGCGCGGAATGCGGCCACCCACGACCTCGTCTACAAACTCATAGCCGTCGCTCGTACCGTCGGGCCCAATGAGCGGCTCTACGCGCAGCCAGCAGTCACCATACTGTCCGGCGCCGCCGGTCTGCTTCTTGTGGCGGCCCTGGGCAGTTGCCGTGCGGCGAATGGTCTCGCGATACGGGATGCGAATCGGCACGCTCTTGGCCGCGACCTTGGTACGGTCCTCAAGACGATTGAGCAGGACCGAAACCTGCGCCTCGCCCACCGCCGAAATGATGGTCTGGCCGGTCTCCTCGTCGCGGTCGATGCTCATGGTCGGATCGGCCTTGCATGCCTTCTCGATAAACGTGTAGAGCTTCTCTTCGTCGCCGCGATTCTCGGCCTCGATGGCAATGCGGTACTGCGAGTTGGGGAACTTAAACGCCGCAGCCTCGACCTTACCGGTAATGGAGAGCGTATCGCCCGTCTCGGCCGCCAGCTTGGGCGCCACGATGATGTCGCCGGCATAGGCGTGACCGACCTCGGTCATGTCGCGTCCGCACATCACATACAGGTGGGCCAGACGATCGCTCTTGCGGGTGCGCGCGTTGATCAGCTCAAGGCCCGGCTCAAGCGTGCCCGTCAGCACCTTGATGAAGCTGATGCGACCCTGCTGAGGATCGGCCAGGGTCTTAAACACAAACGCCACCGGGCGGTCATCGTCGCTCGAGATCTTGAGCGAATCACCGTCGATGAGCGGCATTTCACCATAGTCGGTCGGCGCCGGGAAGTACGTGGCGATGTCGTCCATCAGCGAGTTGACGCCCTGCTCCTTAATGCAATCGCCCGCAAAGACCGGCACAAAGATGCGCTCGGCAATCGCCTTCGACAGCAAGCCCTCAAGCTCCTCCTGCGTCAGCGTCTCCTCGCCTTCCAAGTACTTCATCATCAGTTCGTCGTCAGCCTCGGCCACCAGCTCGCACAGATGGTCATGGGCCTCCTCGGCCTGGGCACGATACTCCTCGGGAATCTCCGACTCAACGGCTTCGGCGCCGTTGCAATGGCGCGCCTTCATGCGCACCAGGTCGATGATGCCATCAAAGTCCTCGCCCTCGCCCCAGGGAAGGGTCACGGCGCCCAGTCGCGTGCCAAAGCGCTCCTGCAGCAGGTCCATCGTGGTCGCAAAGCTGGCCTCGGAGCGCGACAGGCGGTTTACGAACACCGCACGCGCCAGGCGCAGGTCCTCGGCGGCATACCAGAGCTTAACCGTCGTAGGCTGCGGGCCGGCCTCGGCGTCGACCACAAACAGAGCCGTCTCGCAAACACTCATCGCGGCAAAGGCGTCGCCGATAAAATCGGGGTAGCACGGGGCATCGAGCACATTGATGCGCGCGCCCTTCCAGTCGATCGGCGCGATGGTCGTCGAGATGGAGAATGAACGCTTGACCTCTTCAGGGTCATAGTCGAGCGTGGGCTTGGTACCGTCGTGGCCGCCCAGGCGGGCGGTCTTGCCGGAAAGGTGGAGCATGGCCTCGGCGAGTGAAGTCTTGCCCACCCCGCCTTGGCCTACGAGCACCACGTTCCTTACATTGCCGGTCTTGGGAGCACCCATGATGACCTCCTTGCAGGGCCGCGCGCAATGCGCGACGCCAACGGGGAGAGTTCGCGGTCGGTGCCATCCCGGGAGCAGCATGGTCGGCAACCGAGCCGACTCACCCTCCAAATGTCCTATGCCACCACCCTACCCTCACGGGCGGCCGTCCATGCATACCTTTCGGCGCACGTATGAATACAGGCGGCGAGAGGAAGAGACGAGCTTGTGAGGCGATTATTGAACCCCGTCGATGCAAACAAAAAGCCGCCACAGACCGTAAGACCTGCGACGGCTTCGCCTCAATTAATAGTTGAGTAAATACCTGAGCCTATCCCTCGATACGGCTCAAGAACTCACGGGTGCGCTGCTCACGCGGATGGTCGATGACCTGCTCGGCAGGGCCCTCCTCGACAATGCGGCCGCCATCCATAAAGACCACGCGGTCGGCAACATCGCGCGCAAACTGCATCGCGTGGGTCACGATTACCATCGTCATATTCTGCGCGGCAAGGTCTTTAATGACACGCAGCACCTCGGCCGTCAGCTCGGGATCGAGTGCCGAGGTCGGCTCGTCAAAGAACAGGATCTCCGGATCGAGCGCCAAGGCGCGGGCGATACTCACACGCTGTTGCTGGCCACCCGAAAGCTCACATGGCACCTTGTTCTCGTTGCCCGTAAGCCCCATCTGCGCGATCAACTCGCCCGCACGAGCTTCCGCCTGCTCGCGCGGGCGCTTAAGCACGCGGATCGGCGCGTCGATGATGTTTTTCATCACGGTATAGTGCGGGAACAGGTTGTAATTTTGGAACACCAGACCGAATCGCGAGCGCGCCTGCCTGGGCACATCGCCCTTCGCATAGACCGCGCCCGAACCCGCATCCGTCGCAACGGCAAGGTCGCCAAACGAGAGCGAGCCTCCGTCGAGCGTCTCGAGCAGCGTGGCACACCGCAGCAGCGTGGACTTGCCGCCACCCGAAGGCCCGATAATCGCCACGACCTCGCCACGCTTGACCTCGAGCGAGATATCCTTGAGCACCTCATTGCCGCCAAACGCCTTGCGCGCGTTCGATATATTCATTACCGTTCCGGACACGGGAACCTCCATGTGTTTAAAAAGTCAGCGAGCGTGTGACTGGCGAGACAATGTGCTCCGAAAGAGGAGCGCCGCGTACTTCTGTACGCAAGCGACGGCTTGAGGAGCAGATTGGCCGTCAGGCACGCGCGCAGCGTCGAGCAGTCCGCCGGGGGGGGGAGCGGGGGGTGGGTGGAGGGTAGGGTGGATTGGAATTTTTTGTGGGGGGGGGGGCGGAGGCGGTGAGCC
>CAJJZO010000189.1 GCA_905197585.1 uncultured Collinsella sp. | reverse complement strand
TGGGGGTTAAATCGGGATTGTTTGTGGGGTTTCGGGCGCAAAACTGTCTTTATTACACCGCAACTTAAGGGGCGGCCGGCAGAGGGCCGAGGGAAATGATCCGTTTTCCTCCGTCCCCAACGGATCAAAAAAGGCTCCCGGCGTTGAGCCGAGAGCCTCATTACATGCTATGTCAGGCAGGGTTTAGCAGACGCCCTGGGCGAGCATGGCGTCGGCGACCTTCAGGAAGCCGGCGATGTTGGCGCCCATGACGAAGTTGCCCTCCTGGCCGTACTCCTTGGCGGTGTCGTCCACGTTGTGGAACATGCCGCGCATGAGCTGCTCGAGCTTGCCGTCGACCTCCTCGAAGGTCCAGGACAGGTGCTCGGCGTTCTGGCTCATCTCCAGGCCGGACACGAGCACGCCGCCGGCGTTGGCAGCCTTACCGGGCATAAAGGCAACGCCGTTCTCCTGGAAGTAGGTCGTGGCCTCGATGGTCGTGGGCATGTTCGCGCCCTCGCCGACCACCTTGCAGCCGTTGGCGACGAGCGCCTGGGCATCCTCGAGCAGCAGCGTGTTCTCGCGAGCGCAGGGCAGCGCGATGTCGCAGGGCAGCTGCCACACGCCGCGGCCGTCGCCCTCGTGCCACACGGCGTTGGGCTTCTCGTCAACGTACATAGCGAGCGTAACGCCCTTGTCGTGGCCAGAGCGCTTCTTGTTGTAGACGTGCTCGAGCACAGTGTAGTCGATGCCGTCGGGATCCTCGACCCAGCCGTGAGTATCGGAGCAGGCCAGCACCTTGCCGCCGAGCTGGGAGACCTTCTGAACGGCGTAGATAGCGACGTTGCCGGAGCCGTGCACGACGACGTTCTTGCCCTCGAAGGAGTCGCCGCGGCTCTTGAGGTACTCGTCCACAAAGTAGGCCAGACCGTAGCCGGTGGCCTCGGTACGGGCGAGCGAGCCGCCAAAGGAGAGGCCCTTGCCGGTGAGGACGCCGGTCCACTCGTTGGTCAGGCGCTTGTACTGACCGAACAGGTAGGCAACCTCGCGGCCGCCAACGCCCAGGTCGCCGGCAGGAACGTCGGTGTTGGGGCCGATGTGGCGATAGAGCTCGGTCATGAAGGACTGGCAGAAGTGCATGATCTCGTTGTTGGACTTGCCCTTGGGGTCAAAGTCGGAGCCGCCCTTGCCGCCGCCCATGGGAAGGGTGGTCAGGCTGTTCTTGAGGATCTGCTCCAGGCCCAGGAACTTGAGCATACCCAGGGTGACCGTCGGGTTAAAGCGCAGGCCGCCCTTGTAGGGTCCAATGGCAGAGTTGAACTCGACGCGATAGCCGCGGTTGACCTGAACCTTGCCCTGGTCGTCGACCCAGGGAACACGGAACATGACGATGCGCTCGGGCTCGACGAGGCGCTCCAGCAGGGCGGCCTCCTCGTACTCGGGGTGGGCGTCGAGCGCCGGCTGAATGGTGCCGAGGATCTCGGTCGCGGCCTGGATGAACTCAGGCTGCTCGGGATAGCGGGCCTTGAGCTCTTCGAGAACTTTCTGCGTGTAGCTCATGCTTCCTCCAATGATGGGAAACGAAAATGTTGGTCGCGGCACCCTATGCGCCGCGAACTTTATCGAGTATGGATAATATCGCACTGTTGCAGCAAAGTTTCGCATAAGCCGACGAGCAGATGTTTCGTTTTGATTACGATGCAGGTAGAAGCGTTTTTGAGTGCCTGACGTGCAAAACCCGTGTTTCAAACCTGTTTCGTCCACGTGTTCTAAACCACCACATTGGGGACAGGCACCTTTGCGGTGGTTTTGGCGATTAGAGAACGAGCTGGTGGTAGTCGGCGGGGGTTACGCGGCCCTCGGTGGCGGCGCGGAAGGCGGAGAGGGCATCGCCCGAGAACGGCATGGCCCAGCACAGCCCGCAGCCGGCGGTGATAGAGCCGGGCAGCGGCATAATGCGCCCGGGCACACCTGCGGCAAGACACAGCTGTTCGCATTCCATCACATCGAAGGTGCTATCGAATGAAACGATGATCTTGCGTTCGTGGTCGAGGGCATCACCGGACGGGCCTTCGCGGTGTGCCTCGCGATACGCCGCGGCGGCCGCTTCCTCTTCCGCAGTATGTCCACAGCTACCACAACCGCAGGTACAGGGTTCGGATCCGTCGCAAGTGCAAGGCTCTCCCGTGTCGGGACAAATATCGTGAGACATGGCGACTCCAATCGTCTAGGCGAGTAACTCGGCCGCCGCAAACTCCTCGGGCGTATTGACGTTCTCGAAGCAGAGCGTCGAGCCGGCGGCCTTAACGATCTGCGGTTCATCCATATAACCAGCCTGAACGCGATTGATCAGGCAGCGAATGCGCTGGCGGTCGCAGGCGAGCAGCTCATGGGCAACCGGCGCACAAGCGTCACGGCGCCAGACGGCGCAAAGCGGCTCAATCCCCCGCTCCTCGCGCGGCACGCACACGTCGAGCGCCTCGGCTTCAACACGATCGACAAGCGCGCCAATGAGTTCCGGCGAGACAAACGGCATATCGCAGGCGACGATCGCCACGAGCGGCAATCGGGCCGCGGCCAACGAGCTCGCGATGCCGCGCATGGCGCCCGCCGACCCTTCAAGGTCAGCCACCACACGCGGCACCAGGCCGCCAAACGCGTGCTCCTCAAGATGGGCAAGCTCGCTGGGACGCGAAGTCGTCACGACCAACTCGCCGGCAACTGGCGCCAGCCGACCCAGAACACGCTCGATGAGCGGCTCACCGCAAAACGCCATGCGCGCCTTATCGCAGCCCATGCGCGACGACAACCCGCCCGCCTGGACAACACAAGAAAGATCGGCCCGTCTTACGGTAGTCATACGGCAAAACACCTCCATCGGCATGCTCGAAACCCGGTGCACGAAGCTAAATACAGCCACCGAAATAGCAGCGCTACGAAAAGCTCGTGCAAAAACAAAACAGCGCCTTTGCGGCACGCAGCAAGACCGCGAGCACAAAAGCGCTGGTAGCGTATGGCGGGAACGTATGTGAATCGAACACATCCAAGACGTTTTGCACGCCTCGCAACGGTTTTGAGGACCGCGGAGCCCACCGGAGCCCATCCGTTCCCAAGTGCGGCGGTATTTTACCAAACCGAAACGGCTCCATCCCAAAAAGACGAACAAGAAGTTGCGGTGGAATAGTTCCTGTATTTGCTGCCAAAGCCTCCAAATAGGAACTATTTCACCGCAACTGAGGAGGCGGGAGCGAGTGACCGGCCTAGCGCAGGGACCTCAGGCCGCCGGCGTCCTTGTCGAGCACCGTAAAGCGCACGGCATCCAGGTGCTCCAAGATGCTGATGGCGCGTTTGCGCGACACACCCAGGGCCTCGCGCAGTACGCTCGTGGTGGCAGCACCGCCGGCTGCCTCAATGGCGGCGGCAACAAGCTCGCGCGCATGGGCCTCGGCGGCAGCGGACAGGGCAACGTCGCGCTCGACCTTAACGATCGAGCGATTGAGCGAAAGCTCGCGCAGGGCACGCGTCATGGTGTCGCGATCGAGCTGCAAC
>CAJJZO010000188.1 GCA_905197585.1 uncultured Collinsella sp. | reverse complement strand
GTTCTTGATGCGGCGTGTGGCTGTGGCGGTTATTCCGAGGCCTGCGGCGGCGACTGCTGCGAGTGCGATTGCGCTCGGCGCTGCATCGCCCGTGTTCGCGAGCTTGCCGGCGGTCGTATCTGCTTGCTTGCCGCTGCTCGAGTTCGCCTGCTTGGTGGAGCTTGGCGGGGTATTTTTGCCGGTCGCGGGCGAGCTGGCGGGCTGTGCCGTCTCGGCCGGTTGCGCTGAGTTGGAGGGAGGCGTCGTCTCGGTCGGTTGCGTTATCTCGGGTGAGGAGGCCTTGTCTGCCGCGGCCTTTGCCTCTTCGTATGCCTTGCAGGCGTCGTCATAGGCCGCTTGCGCCTTTTCCAAATCGCCGAGGAGCGCATTTCGCTTGGCAATGTCCTCGTCGATGTGGGTTTTAGCTTCCTCTGCCTTACTTTCGAAATACTGAACCTGTTTTTCCTGGCTTTCGAGCCGGCGTTGGTAGCGGTGAAGATCATCTTCACAAGATTCTTCTCGCCTTTCTGCCGACATGATCTCACTGCGCAACTGCTTTATTTGCTCCTTAATAGCTGTGCTGGGCTCCTTGTCGCCGAGTGCTTCAAGTGCCTTATCCAATTCTGCCTGAAGGCCGCTTGTCCGGTTGTGGGCCTCATCGTATTTGGCTTGGGCTGCATCGACGTTCGCTTGCATGGCGGGAAGGGGTTCCCTCCGTTTGGCGGCTTCCGCCACCACCATGTCGTAGAGTTCTTGAAATGCGGCAATGTCATCATCGATTTTCGCAAGTTTCTCGGGACTTGCGGCGTCTTTTGCGGCCTCGAGGTTTTTGAGCGCTTCCTGCATGGCTGCATACGCTTTGTCTTTTTCGGCGACCGCATCTTCCGTTTGCAAGGCAACTGCACCGGTGGGGGAGCTGGTTTCTGCCGCGATCGCCGTTGCGGGGGCGATTCCCGCGACAAGTGCCGCGGAAAGGGCGATGCCCACAGTTGCTCGTCTTGCTCTTCTTGCGAGAATGTCGTTCATCTCGGCACCTCATTTCAAGGGTCGGCGACTAACTTGGTAGCACTAATGTAAATATATCATGCTAGTTGACCCGACACTGGCTGGGTGTGCGCGTATACCCCTCTGAAAACTGAATCCCGTTAGAAATGACGAGGTGTTTACGCTTCTTTTGGGGTGGCGGTACTATCATGGTTCGAATTGAATGTGGATGATGATAGGGAGCGCCTATACATGATTGAGCTGCTCAGGCGTTTTGGTGGCAAGTTTCGCCGCTATATGGTGATTGGCCCTGCGTGCAAACTGATCGAAGTGATCTTTGACCTGCTTACGCCGCTGGTGATTGCCCAGATGATCGATAAGGGCATTGGCGCGCACGACGTCAGCGCTGTCGTCCACTACGGTATGGTGCTTGCCGCTATGGCCGTGATCGGCATCTCGTTTACGCTCGTCTGCCAAAAGATGGCGGCGCTCACCTCGCAGGGCATGGGCACCGACATTCGCGGCGCACTCTACCAGCACATCAACAAGCTGAGCTACGCCGAGCTCGATCGCTTTGGCACGCCGTCGCTCATCACGCGCATTACCAACGACGTCAACCAGGTGCAGCTCGCCGTGGCGCTGGGCGTCCGCATGCTCATCCGCTGGCCTTTCCTGGCGGTGGGCTCCATGGTCGCGGCCCTTGCCATCGACCTTAAGCTCGGCATGATCTTTTTGATTTGCACGCCCGCTATCGGCCTGATGTTTTGGTTTGTCATGGCGCGCTGCATTCCGTACTACAAGCAGCTGCAGGCAAAGCTCGACCGCATTGCGCTCATTTGCCGCGAGGGGCTTTCGGGCGCCCGCGTGGTCCGCGCCTTTGTGCGCGAGGACCACGAGCGCGAGCGCTTTGCCCAAGCTGCCGATGACCAGGCCAATACCGCCATCGCGGTGGGCAAGCTCTCGTCGATCCTTAACCCCGTCACGTTTCTTGTGATGAACCTGGGCGTGTGCGCCATCCTGTGGGTGGGCGGCATCCAGGTCAACATGGGCGAGCTCACGCAGGGCCAGGTCATGGCGTTCGTCAACTACATGACGCAGACCCTGACCTCCATCGTGTACGTCGCCAACCTGGTCGTGGTCTTTACCAAGGCGAGCGCCAGCGCGTCGCGTATCAACGAGGTGCTCAACTGCGAGCCGAGCATCACCGACGAGGATAACGAGCCGGTCGCACTGCCCCAGGCACCCGCGACGGACGTCGACGCCCCGGTCTCCGCGCTGAGCTTGAGCCATACGAGCTTTTCGTTTGGCGCGGGCGCGGCAAATGCCGTGAGCGATGTGACCCTGGAGCTGCCGCTGGGCAAAACGCTCGGCATTATCGGCGGCACGGGCAGCGGCAAGTCCACGCTCGTCTCGCTTATCCCGCGCCTGTACGATGCAGGCACCGGCAGCGTGAGCGTGATGGGCGCCGACGTGCGCGCTTGGCCGCTCGACCAGCTGCGCCATGTGGTTGCGACCGTTCCGCAGCGTGCGTCGCTGGTGAGCGGCACGATCCGCAGCAACCTAACCTGGCGCGACGAGGCAGCAACCGACGAGGAGCTCTGGGCGGCGCTCGACATGGCGCAGGCGAGCGAGTTCGTGCGCAACAAGCCGCAGGGGCTCGACGCCCCGGTCGAGGCGGGCGGCAAGAACTTTAGCGGTGGCCAGCGTCAGCGCCTGACTATCGCGCGTGCCTTGGTTGGTTCGCCTCAGATATTGATCATGGATGACTCCGCGTCGGCGCTCGACTTTAAGACCGACGCGGCGCTTCGCCATGCCATTCGCGAGCGCAGTGTGCGCGGTGCCGCCGAGGGCGGGCTGCCGCTCACGACCGTCATCGTGAGCCAACGTGTCTCGACCGTTCGCGATGCCGACATGATCTGCGTACTCGACCACGGCTCGGTTGCGGGCCTGGGCACGCATGACGAGCTGTACGCGACCTGCCAGCTCTATCGCGAGATTTGCCAGTCGCAGCTGCGCCGCGAGGAACTCGAGGGCCAGCAGGGGAGCACGACGCCCGCGTCCGCTCCGACCGTCCCCGCATCTGTCTGCGCAAAGGAGGGCTGCTAAATGAATCCGTACACTTCCTCCGGTTCGGTCGCCACGATGACGGCCAACGTGTCCGGTAACGATAGCCTCAACGACCTGGGCGACGGTCCGCGCCAGCCCGGCGATCCCGAGCGCTATCCCGTGGGTGCGGTGACTCGCCGCCTGATGGGCTACGTTCGTCCGCATCGCATTTCGTTTGTAGCGTCGTTTGTGAGTGCCGCCATCTCCGTGATTCTGCAGCTCTACACGCCCATTCTCATCGGCGAGGGCATCGACCTGATCGTCGCCGCCGGGCAGGTGGACTTCGGCGCGCTGCTGCCGCTTGTCACCAAACTCGCGCTCGTCGTGGTGGGAGCAGCGTCCTTCCAGTGGCTGCAGGGCTATTGCGTCAACCGCCTGTCCTACGAAACGGTGCGCGACATGCGCGTGGAGGCGAGCGATAAGCTCAGCCGCATGCCGCTCAGCTTTATCGACAGCCATGCTCACGGCGACCTCATGAGCCGCGTGGTCATCGATGTCGACCAGGTGGGGGACGGCCTGCTGCAGGGCTTCACGCAACTCTTTACCGGTGTTAT
>CAJJZO010000187.1 GCA_905197585.1 uncultured Collinsella sp. | reverse complement strand
AAGGCGGCGTCGGGTTCGTCAGCATCGACCTCCTACAGCGAGAGCGCAGACGACGTGATACACGCGTGGGAATGGCGCGACATGGCCCCGGACAGGGACGGGATAATCGTCGTCAAGCACGCGGATAACGGAATACCCGCCGAGCGGGCCGGGGTCTTCCGCTCACCCGTCGCCGATTGCACCAAGACGCCCACGAAGGAGCACTTCGACCTCGGGACTCCGGAGCACGAGGCGGAGAAGCGCCGTGCCTATCAAAAGCAACTGGACGAGGCCGCTGCCGAGAAGATGGGCGAACGCGTCGGCCTCTGGTGCCCCAAGTGGCCCGAGCCGAAGAAGAAAGCCGAGATCCAGCCGACCGGCAAATTCAGCGGCCTTTCGCTCGACTAGGGAGGACCCATGACAGCGATTAAACAGACAAGCGTGTGCAGCGAGAAGCACCTCTCCCGCCTCAAGGACTATCTCTCATGGGACAGGGACAAAGCTCTCGCGCACGACACGCAGAACATCATCAGTAAAGAGCGCTGGTTCCAAGAGATGGCAGACACGAGGAAGGCCATGGGGCATGACAAGCCGGGGAAGGCGGGGGCGAAGTGCACCTACATGCAGCATCAGATACTTGGTTTCCTCCCCGACGAGTGCGACCTCAACGGCGGGAAGATGACGCCGGAGATGTGCATGCGATACGCACGCGACTACGTGGCCGAGCGCTATCCGAACCAAGAGGTCGTCATAGTTCTGCATCGCGAGCGCTGCCGCTCCGACGACACCGACCGCTATGCCGTGCACCTCGGCATCAACCGCAGCGACCTTGAGACAGGCAGGAGGCTCGACGAGGGCCCCGCACGCAAAGCCGCTGCCGCACGCGTGAAAACCGTTCGCACCTTGGACGAAAGGTATGGGCTCAAGCAGCTTGAGCGCGGCAAGGCCAACTCGCGCGTCCACGCGAGACAGCCGGGCAGGGAGGAACGCGACATGGCCCGCAAGGGGCAGGCCGAGCGCTCCGAGAACGCCCGCGTCCGCGTGGCGGTCGCCCGTCGCGTCGAGGAGGTCGGACGAATGAGGGACTGCCCCGACCGCATGGCCGAGCTCGACCGGCGGCTCAGGCGAGACGGCATCGAGCTCGCGAGGTCGAAGGGCGGGAGCCTCCAGTACCGCTTCTTCTCGAAGGCCCTCGGGGCCGTGCGGAAAGTCAACGGCGGCAGGCTCGGCTTCGCGGTCGACCGTTCAACCGGCCTCGTCGTCCGCTTCACGCTGCGCGGGATCGCGACGGCGATGAGGGCGTTCTGGGAACTTGAGCGCAAGTCGTGGGAGAACCAGAACGGGCGAGGGGACTGAGCGCTTGGGCCGGGACGCAACAAGCGTCCCGGCTTATTATTGGCGGGAGCGACTTCGGAGCGGTTCGCCCTCCGCCGCAGGCGGCAAGATGATTCCGTGCAACGGAATCCATATCTTGCCTGCACGGAGCGAGCCGGTTGCCGAGGCAACGCGAGCCCGGGCAGGTGAGCGCCGGTTGAGCCGACGCCGAGGAGACGCGACCCATGGGGAGCGTCGCACGACGGTGCTCGGCGACCCGGCGGGCGGGGCCGGTGTGAGCGGAGGCGGACGGAAACGCGATCCTTGGGAGCGTTGCAGGAAGCCGTAGCGAGAGCGACGCCACGCGTCGCGGGGGTCCCGCTTATGGGCGGGACCCATCGGCCGCAAGGCCGATCGATGAACATTAAGAAAGCCCCGGCCATTTGGTCGGGGCTTTCCTTGCCTGAAATAGACGATTGCCTTGCTCTTTCAAGTTACTTCGTGGCACCGCAGGAAGAGCACTTATATCCAGTGGTCACGGTCTCGTCCCATGCCGCGCTCACCTGCACCTGCTCGTCATAGGCCGCTTGGTCGGTCACGGTTTCATAATACCCCTGCTTTACAGTCACATAGGTAGAGTGATAGCTTCCGCAATTACCACCATTCATAAGAGAGTTGTTAATATGCCCCCAAGGGTCAGACGTGATATCCGCACCGCACTGGTTGCAGATATAGTGTTCCTCCGTCACCGCGTCATGCCATACCTGATGCGTCACCGCGTCGTGGTGGACGGTCTTGTACTGAGCGTCGTGATGGACGGTCTTGGTCTGGGCAACCCAGTTGTGCTGATGCGCCGGGGTGTCATCCTTCTTTGATGAGCCGCCCGAGCTGGAACCGGAGCCGGAGTTTCCGCTACCTCCGCTCGGCTTGCTGTCTGACTTGTTGTCGGAACCACTGTTCCCGTTATCCTTCTTGGAGCCGTTGGATGAGCCTGAATCGCTCTTCTTGCTGTCGGAAGTTTCCGGGGTCTTCGCGTCGGACTTCTCTTCCTTGGCGGTCTCCTGCGCCTTCTCGGTCTCCTTCTCGACGGCACCGGCATCGGCATTCGGGTTCTTCTTGATGTTGTGCTCGAACTTCTTCACAACCTCAGCGCCCTTGTCACCGGTCAGGGTGGAATCGCCCTTCTTCACGGCTTCCGCAACGTCCTTGGCGATGGCGGTCAGGTCATCCTTCGTCACCTTATCCGCATCCACCTTGTTGAAAGTCACACCCGTGCTGGCCGTCTTTTTATCGGCCTTCCCGGCGGTAACCTTCTTCGATGACACCTTATAGATGGAACCGTCGGCGTTCACCGGTGAAATGAATGTGACGGTATAGGTACCGAACTTGCCGACCTTCACGGTCACCTGCTTGTTCGCAGCGATGGCGGTGTAGAAGTCTACTTCCCCGTCCGCATCCTCTATATGGGCGATAATGGGCGTGGAAGTGTCCGCATCCCAGCCGTCAGCCTTCACCTCAAGGGTAAGTACCATGTCCTGCTTCTCATCGTCCTTCGACTGGGACACCGCAGGGACATTCGCTTTGCCCGTCCACCCGGCATGTGTGATGGCATACCCACCGCCGCCGATGAGAAGCGCCGCACAGAGGATTCCCGCACCAGCCGCGCAGACCTGCTTACGGGAGAACTCGCGCCCGAAGAGCACGAGCGGCTTCTTAGCATTCTCCTCCTTCGTCGAATCCGATCGTTTAATTTCCCGAGAGCCGTACTCATCCATCGGCAAACTCCAGTTCAATTATCAGAGGTCTAACTTAGCGGCATTGTATTCCAAATTGTCACTTATATAGGTGTGACTCATATAGAACCGAAACGAATCATTGGCACAACCTATTAGGAGGTGCCAATGACTCAGTTAGATATAAAGATGAGGGTCGGGCTGAGAATAAAAGAGTTGAGAAACGAACTCGGCTATAGCCAGGAAACTATTGCGTACTCTATCGAAATGTCCCGAACATACTTCGCTGAGGTCGAAACCGGCAAGCGGAACATATCAATTGAAAATATCGACCGGATTGCACAAGGGCTCGGCGTTTCCCTGAAAGAGTTCTTCAACTCTGACCTCTTTGTCAAATAAGACAGAGCACAAATCGAATTAGAACGAAAGGACAGACTTCCAACGTCATCTAATGTCCAACAGGGCTTCAATAGCAATCAAAAGGTATCAAAGGGCTGCCGGAAACTGGCTTGCCCTACGGCAACGACAGCCTAGGTTTTCAACGCTTTCCATAGCCGGAGGGTCCCACATCCAGCCCGTAGGCTGTGGGAAGGGTTGAAAACCGGCCC
>CAJJZO010000186.1 GCA_905197585.1 uncultured Collinsella sp. | reverse complement strand
ACGCCCCGGCTGCACCCGCCCCACGGGCGCCCCCCGGGCTTACCCCCCAACCCCCCCCCGCACATGCCCGCCCCCCGCGGGGCGCTCCGCGCGGCGGGGTCCTTCCGTCCTGCGGAAAGATTTGGGAGGTAAGCCCTGGGGTCTCCTGCGGCAACTGAGGAGGCTGAGGCTATTCGTCTTCTTGCTGCGGGTGCCTAGGGTGGGATGCGGCGTGCATTTTTGGGAGTATTCAGCAGCCGAAGGCACCTGCATACTGGATTTTGGGCGAAAGGCAGGCACTATGGGCCGCATCCTGTAAAAAATGATCGGTCCTCGAGGCACCGGGGGCTCAGAATCAAGGCTTTCGGCGCGGTTTTGCACTCCCATTCCCGCGCCCGCGGGCTCCGAGATGCTGAATACTCCGGAATTTGCACGCCGCCCCCGGGCGTACCCGTGGGCAAAAAGCAACCGCCCCGTCAAAGTATGCATTTGGCGGAGCGGTTTATGCAAAAACGCTGCTGCGGGCGTGTCGGCAGTTCGCTAGAACTTGGATCCCAGGACAGGTTACTCGGCACTCTTGAGGGCGCCGACCATGTCGATCTTGTTGAGGGTACGATTGGTGGCGAGATTGACGATAAACGTAAAGCCAAAGGAAAGCACCACGGCGAGCACGTAGCTTAGCGGCTCGACCTCAACATCAAAATACAGCGACGGCATCTGCAGGATGTACGTAAAACTCTCGGCCAGCAAGCCGCCCAGCGGCACGCCCAGCGCAGCGCCGATCGCCGTGAGAATCAACGTCTCCTTGTTGACGTAATGGTGCACCTCGCCGCGACGGAAGCCCAGAACCTTGATGGTCGCCAGCTCGCGTTCGCGCTCGGAGATATTCGTGTTGGACAGCGTAAACACCACCACAAACGACAGGCACGCCGCCATAAAGGTCACGAGTACCACGACCGAATTGATAATCGTAAAGTTCGCTTCATAGTTTTCCCAATGCTCGGCCGTGCTCGAAATCGTAAGCCAACCGTCACTCTTAAGATTCTTGCTAAACGCAATCTGGTCGGCCGACGAACCCTTGAGCAGTGCAAAGATGCCGTTAAGACGCGCGCTTCGGCCGAACGTGCGCTCATAGGTGCCCTGCGTCATGTAAAGCGTGTTGCCCAGATAGTTAAGCGAAATGTCGCTGACTTTGACCTTGGCAACATTGAGCGACGAATCCTGGACGTGAGCCGTATCGCCCGGCTGAATCCCCAGCACCAGCTGTGAACTTTTGCTCAGATACACGTCTCCGTCACGCAAAGGCAGCGGTTCTTTGGACTCATCCTCCAGACGCACGTAATCGCCCAAGTCACTCGTGCGGTCATCGGGCACCACGATCAGCTGCACAGTCTCGCTCTTGCCGCCAAATGTAAAGGTGACGTTGTCGGTCATAATCGGCAGCGTCGAAGTCACGGTCACGTTGGAATCATTGGACGCGCTGCGCCCATCCAATGCCGCGCACGTCTGTGAAAAATCGTCGGGATTGGCGACCGCCAGCAGGTCGTAGCGCGTGATATGCCCGTACTGCTTGGGCGAAAGCGCCACCGACGTATCGCGGATGCCCATGCCGCAGATCACGAGCGCCGTGCAGCCGGCGATACCGAAGATGGTCATAAAGGCACGCTTTTTGTAGCGGAACAGGTTACGCGCTGCCACCTTGTTCAAAAAGCCCATGCGGTGCCAGATAAAGCCGATACGCTCAAGCAAGATGCGCGAGCCGGCACGCGGCGCCTTGGGGCGCATGAGCGAAGCCGGCGTCTCGGCCATCTCGTGGCGGCAGGCGATAATCGTGGCGCCCACCACGCCCACGGCAAACAGCGCAACCGACACGAGCGACGACACGATGTCGTACGAAAGCAGCATCTGGGGCAGTGAGTACATGTCGTCAAACACCGTAAACAGGAACAGCGGCAGGCCCACAAATCCGATGATGTTGCCGAGCACACCGCCGATCAGACACGCCCACAGCGAGTAGTCCACGTATTTGGACAGGATGCGTCCACGTGAATAGCCGAGCGCCTTATACAGGCCGATGAGCGTGCGCTCCTCCTCAACCATACGCGTGGCGGTGGTAAGGCTGATGAGCACGGCGACGATAAAGAAGATGAACGGGAACACCGTGGCGATGGCCTCAATTGACGAGCTATCGCTTTCCACGCTCGAGTAGCTTGCGATGTTACCGCGGTCCTGAATGTACCAAGTGCATTCACCCAGATTGGAAAGCTCGGCGCGGGCATCGGCGAATTGCTGCTCGGCGGCGGCGCGGCGCTGGTCCAACTCGGCCTGAGCTTGGACGCGCTCCTCGCTGCCCTCGGCCATGCGGTTGATGCTATCCTGCTCAATCCCAAAGAGCATGGCGGCCTGGCGCTCAGCCGCATCCAAGCTTGCCGGCGTGTCAACCGTCAGCTCCTGGACGCGCGCCTTTTCACGCTCCTCGCGGATCTTCTCGATATTGCCCTTGACCTCATTGATCTTTGCCGTGTAGGCATCCGAGTAGGAGTTGAGGCTCTTGGCTCCCTCGACGATCACGTGGACTGCGGAATAGGAAGAAGATGTCGCGGCATCCTCGCTCACATAGAACTTATAGCCCGCAGCCGAAGCAGCGCGAAAGGCGTTGACCGTCGAGTCGGAGCTCACGTCGGTAGGATCGAGGACCTCGGCCGTAATGGTGTAATCGCCCGCGGCAAACTGGTCCTTGGCACTTTGGTTCGACGAGCTCGCATCGTTGGCGGCAAAACTCACCGTATCGCCGAGCTTTTTGCCCGAAGCCTTCAGGAACTTCGAAGTCACCGCGACCTCATCGGCACTCTCGGGCAAATCGCCGTTCACGAGCACTGGCTGATCGATGTTCTCCTTGGAGAGACTTTGCACGACCACGCGCTCGCGCGTTGTGCCCACGGCGGTGTAGGCGGTCTCGGTGTAGATACCCTCGGCCGTCTCGACGCCGTCGATCTCTTGGATAGCCGTGAGATCGTCGCGCGTAAGGCCACAGGTCGACTGCACGTTAATGTCATAGACATTCTGCTGGTCAAAATAGGCGTCGACCGAATCGCACAAATCCTCGCAGCCCGCCTTAAGGCCGCACATCACACTCACGCCGAGCGCGGTGATGACCACGATGGACAAGAAGCGCTTAAGACTGCCGCGGATTGTGCGGTAGATGCCACGGCGAAAAACCGTCGGCACCATATCGTTTGAGCTTTGGGCAGTGCGGTAGGTCGTAAAATCCTGCTCGCGCTCCGTGTTCTGTGCGTCGCGGCGTAGGCTGTTTTGGCGGTCCTGGTCCATGGGCGCTACCACTCGATCGTCTCGATCGGCACGGGATTTTGCTGGACCGTCTCGCTCTCCACGCGGCCGTTCTTAAAGCGGATTAGGCGGTCGGCCATGGGCGCCAACGCGGAGTTGTGGGTGATGATAATGACCGTAATGCCCTGATTGCGACAGGTGTCCTGTAGCAGCTGCAAGATCTGCTTGCCGGTTTTGTAGTCGAGTGCACCCGTGGGCTCGTCGCATAAAAGCAGCTTGGGGTTCTTGGCCAGTGCGCGGGCAATGGACACCCGCTGCTGCTCGCCGCCCGATAGCTGCGCGGGGAAGTTGGAGAGGCGCTCGCCCAGGCCAACCTGGCGAAGCGTC
>CAJJZO010000185.1 GCA_905197585.1 uncultured Collinsella sp. | reverse complement strand
GGCCGCATTTGGACAATCTGACGTTCAACTTCAAGGGCGCGACCTAGGTGGTTACGCGGGTTTACCAACCCGCGTAACCAGTTGACGCTGCGCGCCGCCCAGGGCGACAATTTGTCATTCAAAAGGCAAGGCATGACCAGAAGGTCTATGCCTTGCCTTTTTCATGCCAACTTGTTCGCCCTGGGCGGCGCTCGCTGGCGTTGCCAAAGCATCGGCGTTCCCATAGTCCAAACCTGCCAAAAAGGGACAGGTTTATTTTGGTCGGTTTTATCTGGGCAAACGTGGTCGTCTATCACAATGTAGTCGTTGGGGACGTTCTTGTTTGACTAGTCGTTTAGGAGCGTCTCCAACGACTACATAGCATGAGAGTGGATAATCTCCCGGTTTGAGCCTGCATTCAAGCTCAAAGTGGGAGATTATCCACTCTCGTTTCGTTTGTTGATTTCGATGCCTACATTTGTAGGAACAGTTCGTGGAGGCGGGTGTCTTCGTCGAGTTCGGGGTGGAAGGTTACGCCGAGCTGGTTGCCCTGACGGGCGGCGACAATACGACCGTCGACTTTCGCTAAGGCCTTGGCGTCGCCGTGGACCTCGACGATGCGGGGCGCGCGGATAAACGTCAGCGGCACTTCACCGTCGATGCCGGCTACCTGCCCCTTGGTTCGAAAGCTGCCGAGCTGCCTGCCGTAGGCATTGCGCTCGACAAGTACATCCATGGTTTCCAGACGCGGCGTGCCCTTATCGTCATGGGCGGCAAGGTCGTGAGCCAGTAGAATCAGGCCGGCGCAGGTGCCCAGGACGGGCATACCTTCAGCGATACGGGCACGAAGCTCCTCGAGCATGTCCAACTCATCAAGCAGCTTCCCTTGAACGGTAGACTCGCCGCCGGGAAGTACCAGACGGTCAAAGTCCTGCTTCAAATCAGCCGCCTGCCTCAGCTCAATACAGTGTGCGCCAAGCTCGAATAGTCTTGCCTCGTGCTCGGCAAAAGCGCCTTGGACCGCCAGCACGGCGACCGTTTGGTCTGCATAATCGCTCATGTGCGATCCTTTCTGCCGGACTAGCGTCCGCGCTCCTCCATGATAATCTCGATCTCATCGGCGTTGATGCCCACCATGGCCTCGCCCAGGTCCTCCGAAAGCTCGGCGATGAGCTTGGCATCGGTGAAGTTGGCCACGGCCTTGACGATGGCGGCGGCGCGCTTGGCCGGGTCGCCGCTCTTAAAGATGCCCGAGCCCACAAAGACGCCCTCGGCACCCAGCTGCATCATCAGCGCGGCGTCGGCAGGGGTTGCCACACCGCCAGCAGCAAAGTTCACGACGGGGAGCTTGCCCGTGGCGTGGACATCGCGTACCAGCTCGACCGGAACCTGCAGCTGCTTGGCTGCCTCAAAGAGTTCGTCGTCGCGCAGGGCAACAACGTCGCGGATCTGCTTTTGGATCTTGCGCATGTGGCGCACGGCCTGGACCACGTCGCCCGTGCCCGGCTCACCCTTGGTGCGAATCATAGTGGCGCCCTCGGCAACACGGCGCAACGCCTCGCCCAGATCGCGGGCGCCGCAGACAAACGGCACGTCAAACTGGGTCTTGTCGATGTGATAGACGTCATCGGCGGGGGAGAGAACCTCGGACTCGTCGATGTAATCGATCTCGATGGCCTGCAGGACCTGCGCCTCGACAATGTGACCGATGCGGCACTTGGCCATGACGGGGATGGAGACGGCCTCTTGGATGCCCTTGATCATCTTGGGGTCGCTCATGCGCGAGACGCCGCCTGCGGCGCGGATGTCGGCCGGGATGCGCTCGAGTGCCATGACGGCGCAGGCGCCTGCCTCCTCGGCGATGCGTGCCTGCTCGGGCGTGGTAACGTCCATGATGACGCCGCCCTTGAGCATCTGCGCGAGCTCGCGATTGAGTTTGACGCGGTCGGCCTTGCTGTTCTGTTCTGCCATGGTTGCTCCCTTGGTTGGCATGTGCATTGCTTGACGGAACATCCTATCGGGGAGCTGGGTATGACAAAATACTCAGTTTTCGAGATAATTACAAGGTCAGACTAATACCAGATTGAATGACTTAATAAGGTCAGGTGATAGGCTCATGCTTGACTACAATTTGGAAAAACGCGGCGAAGCACCGCTCTATGAGTATGTTTACCAGCAAATTCGAGATGATATCGTAGCTGGACGCATTGTGGCGGGGGAGCATTTGCCGTCTAAGCGCGCCTTTGCCAGTCATCTGGGAATCAGTGTTATTACCATCGAGAATGCATATAGCCAGTTACTCGCTGAGGGCTATATTTGCTCAATACCACGTCGTGGCTACTACGCTTGCGAGCTTCCGGATGCACCGGTTTTGGCTTCGGCTGCGGAGGGCATCGACCGAGATGCCGTCTCTGTGGGCCCCAGCGTGCATGATGTCAACGGACAGGTCGAGCGATTCGATGCGCTTTCTCCTTCTGCTTTGGAGGCGGCGCGGCTTTGGCAAAGCGCGCTACGGGCGACGCTGGCATCCGAAGACGAGCGCGAAATCTTTTCGCCCGCACCGGCGCAGGGCACTGCTCGGCTGCGACGCGCAATTGCTCACCATCTGCACGGGACAAGGGGTATGAATGTCGACCCCAACAACATCGTTATCGGTGCGGGCGCCCAGCTGCTCGATACCATGTTGGTTCAGTTGCTTGGCGCGGACAAGGTGTATGCGGTTGAGGATCCGGGCTATTTGCGTCTGACGCGTATCTATCAGGCTATGGGCTGCAAAGTTCGACATATCCCGTTGGATGATGAGGGCGTGGACTTGAGCACTCTGCAGAAAAGCGGGACCGATGTCCTTCACCTGATGCCGTCCCATCAGTATCCGACCGGCCTTGTGACGAGCATTGCGCGTCGCTATGCGCTTCTGAGCTGGGCCGCTGAGCGACCAGGTCGGTATCTCATCGAAGATGACTTTGATTGTGAGTTTCGCCTTGCCGGGAAGCCGATTCCCGCGCTCGCGTCGATTGATGCCGCCCAGTCGGTTATCTACACCAATACGTTTTCGAAGAGCCTGTCATCGGCGTTGCGCCTAGCGTACATGGTGCTGCCCGACGAGCTGATGGAGCGGTTTAGGCGCAACCTTGGCTTCTACGCCTCGTCGGTGAGCTCTGTTGACCAGGTCGCTTTGGCGCGTTTGCTGGAATCGGGTGATTACGAGCGACATGTGAACCGCGTGCGCGTTCGTGCTCGCGAGGCGCGTGATGGCCTGATGGCGCTTGTGCGGAAGGTATTTCCGGCAGGAGAGGTCTCGATCGAGCATGCAGACGCGGGCCTTTACTGTATCGTGGTTGCGGAGCGTGGAGCGGGCGGAAGCTCTTTTGTGCGGGCCCTCACGCGCTCGAGTATCCCTTTTGTCGATATCAGTGACTGTTATTGGTGTGCCGATGGCGCATCTGTCCCTAAAAACTCAACTCAAATTCTTGTCCAGTATGACGATTTGAGTCCAAAAATGCTTAATACCTTGGAATTGCAGCTAATGGGGGGTGCTCTGCAACCTAAGTGAGTAGACTTTTAGCACTTTGGCGACCAGGCAGTTTTGTAACAAGTTATCTACCTGCACTGATAATTGTTCTCGGGGGAAGCGGGCACTGCGGGGCGCGGCAACGGCGCGCGATTTCCGCGTCGC
>CAJJZO010000184.1 GCA_905197585.1 uncultured Collinsella sp. | reverse complement strand
GATCGTCGACGAGTGGCTCTACGCGGAGTTTGAGGGCGGCCGCCACGAGCGTCGCGTTAACCTTCTCAACGAGATCGACCACACGCGCGGCCTCAAGGTTGTCGACGAGGCCTAAAGACCTACAAAGCCATACGCTAACGCCAACCCCCCGCCCGGAACACACATCCGGACGGGGGCTTTTTAGTAGATTTCTAAGCGGTTACCAAAAATCTACTGGAATAAAAAGGGCGCCGCGGATGGAGTTCCGCGGCGCCCAAGCCACACGCTAACAGCTTTAAGGAGTCAAAGCTGGTTTAGCAAAAGAAGCGCTTGATCTCGATCTCGGCGTTCTGCAAGCAGTCGGAGCCGTGAATCACGTTGGCGTTGACATCGACAGCGAAGTCGCCGCGAATGGTGCCGGGGGCGGCATCAAGCGGGTTGGTAGCGCCCATAAGGGTGCGCATCTTGGAGACAGCGGAGAGACCGGAAACGACCATCTTGACGACCGGACCGCTCGTCATAAAATCACAGAGACCACCAAAGAAGGGCTTGTCGGCCAGATGGGCGTAGTGCTCCTCGACGGTAGCGCGCTCGAGCGTGGTCATCTCCATGCGCTCGATGACAAGGCCGCTGCGCTCGATGCGAGCAACGATCTCGCCGATCTTGCGGTCGCGTACCGCGTCGGGCTTAATCATGATGAAGGTCTTCTCGATAGCCATAAGGTAGCCTTTCAAGTAGGTTCGCGCGTGCCCAAGTCCCATTCCGACACCCGCCTGGACTGCATCGTAACAGAGTTTTAGCTGCAGTTAAACAAAAAGCTGTTTATTGAAACGCTACAATTTATTAAAGCGCTCCATATGTGTCACTTCTGTTTCGAAGCCCGATTAGAGTACCATCCGACCACCCATCAACCGCATCGAACCAAGCAGACGGTCGGTTGCCGCCTGTGAACGTACCCCTTACACAACCTGCCCAAAGGTCCTACAAAAGTTCACGACAAGCCCCTCCCCCATAGCAACAAAAAACGGACGCCCACATCAGCAGACGCCCGTAAAACAACAACGATTATCAATGAATGGCCAAAGCCTCTTCAGCCAAACCCCTACTTTACCCCGTGGCCCATCTCGACAACCTTAGTCAGCGATCCAAACACGCCCTCGTCGGCCACGAGCCTTGCCTCGGCACGCTGCAGCTGTACGGCAACGGCGGCAGGAGCGGTACCGCCCTCGGTCGTGCGCGCAGCGACAATCGACGGGATGTCGAGTGCCTCGGTAATGTCGCGCTCAAAGAGCGGGCTTGCCTCCTGGAACACCTCAAACGGCAGGTCCTCAAGATTGCAGCCGCGCTTCTCGCACATCAGGACCAGATGGCCCACCACGGCATGCGCCTCGCGGAACGGCAGACCACGTTTGGCCAGGTAATCGGCAACATCGGTGGCGGCAAGGTGCCCCACGCCGCACTCGCGCGCCATGGCACCCTCGTTGACAGTCCAGGTCGAAATCATACCGGCCATAACGGAAAGGCACTGCATAAGCGTATGGGCGGTATCGAGCGCGCCCTCCTTGTCCTCCTGCAAGTCCTTGTTATAAGCGAGCGGCAAGCCCTTCATGGTCACGAGCAGCTGCACCAGGTTGCCATAGACTCGGCCACTCTTGCCGCGGATAAGCTCGGCAAAGTCGGGGTTCTTCTTCTGCGGCATGATGGACGAGCCGGTGGAGTAGGAGTCGGAAAGCGTGATAAAGCCAAATTCGGAGCTCGACCATAGCACGATCTCCTCGGAAAGACGCGACAGGTGCATCGCCATGACGGAGCCGGCGTAATGCAGGTCGAGCAAGAAATCACGGTCGGAAACGGCATCGAGCGAGTTGGGAATCACGCCCGCAAAGCCAAGTTCGGCAGCCGTCATCTGACGATCGAGCGGATAGCTCGTGCCGGCAAGCGCGGCAGCACCCAGCGGGCAGTTGTCGGCGGCATCAAAGGCGGCCTTCAGGCGTGTAAAGTCGCGCGCGAACATCCAGGAATACGCCAGCAGATGATGCGACAGCAGCACGGGCTGAGCATGCTGCATGTGCGTGTAGCCCGGCAGAACCACCTTGTCATACTTTTTGGCCGCATCCACCAGCACATGGCGCAGTTCAAGATTGGCCTCCATGAGCTCCTTGGCCAGCGCCTTGACGCCCAGGCGCGTATCGGTCGCCACCTGGTCGTTGCGCGAACGCCCGGTATGTAAGCGCTTACCGGCCTCGCCGATGCGGTGCGTCAGCTCGCTCTCGATGGACATATGAATGTCCTCGTCGTTGATATCGAAGGTGAAGTTGCCCGCATCGATATCCTGCTCGATAGCGGTCAGGCCCTCGGCAATCGCCCGCTCGTCCTCGTCGCTAATGATGCCCTGGGCGGCAAGCATCTTGGCATGCGCCTTGGAGCCCGCGATATCCTGCTTATAGAGATGCTTGTCGACCGGCAGCGACGCGCCAAACTCCTGCGTGACCTCGGCCACGCCCGCCTCAAAACGACCGCCCCAAAGAGCCATGGGACCGTCCCCTTTCATTGAATACCAAAACATCGGCGCCCAATAGCCATGCGCCGTGACGCTAAAACGGTAGTTTCAACCGCTAGTTTTGCACATCTCCCCGCCGAGTATGAGGTCGATATCCTAGTTATCAAAGAAGTGACGCACCTGGCACTTGGCGCCCATCGACTCCCTCCAGCCGTTGCTCGGCGAACCATCGACCCAAGCCTTCAGGCTCGTGGGCACTCCCTCCACCTTGGCGATGTTGAGCTCGGGAGCAAGGGAAAGCAAGGCCTGTGCGATTACGTTAAACATAGAAATGACTCCTCATATAAAGGTGCGGCGCTGCAAAAGCGTGCACATCAGATGATTCAGATAGCAAGAGCCCCGCCGGACAACCCCGGCGGGGCTCGGACTCAGCCGCAGACGCGGCATCATATATGCGGGCGGAACGTAGGGGCCACCGATGTTAAGAAGTGTCAGCAAGCATAACGAAAGGTAGGGACCCCGTGCGCCCGTTATGTATCACGCGGATGGGCCGCGCGGATACCAAAGGAAGAAGGTCTTAGGCCTGGGCGGCAGCGGAGCTGGGGCCCTGGACCTTGGCCCACGTCTTGAGCGACAGCGTGTCGATCTCGATGAAGCCGGCACTGGCCTTCTCGTCGAACGTAGTGTCGCGGTCGTAGGTGGCCAGACCGTAGTCGTACAGGCTGAAGGGGCTCTTGCGGCCGACGACATGGCAGTTGCCCTTAAAGAACTTAAGGCGGACCGTACCGGTCACGAACTTCTGGGTATCGGCCATAAAGGCGTCGAGCGCGTTCTTGAGCGGGCTGTACCACTGGCCGTTGTACACGGCGGTGGCCCAATCCTGCTCGAGCTTGATCTTGGTCTTGAGCAGGTCGCCTTCGACGCAAATATCCTCGAGCGCTTTGTGCGCGGTGATGAGCGTCAGGGCACCGGGAACCTCGTAGCACTCACGGCTCTTAAGGCCTACCAGACGATCCTCGACCAGGTCAAGACGGCCAAAGCCGTTATCGCCCGAAATCTTATTGAGCGCAATGACGATCTCGGAGAGCTTCATCTTCTTGCCGTCGACGGCGACGGGCTTGCCGGCCTCAAACTCAATCTCGGTGTAGATCTCGGTGTACGCCGTATCATAAAAAAAAAAAATAATAAACAAGGC
>CAJJZO010000183.1 GCA_905197585.1 uncultured Collinsella sp. | reverse complement strand
AACGCCATCTATCAGAACCTGTCCTTCATTGACCGCTATGACCCCAAGTATGTCATCATCCTGTCCGGTGACCAGATCTGCAAGCAGGATTACTCTGACTTCCTGCGCTTCCATAAGGAGAAGAACGCAGAGTTCTCCGTCGCCGTCATGGAGGTGCCATGGAGCGAGGCATCTCGCTTCGGCCTGATGGTCACCGATGAGGATGACCGCATCAACGCCTTCCAGGAAAAGCCGAAGGAGCCCAAGTCCAACCTGGCTTCCATGGGCATCTACATCTTCTCGGCCGACGTGCTGATCGAGGCGCTCGAGGAGGACGCTCTGGACCAGCGCTCGAGCCACGACTTTGGCAAGGACATCATCCCCAAGCTGCTCGGCGAGGGCAAGCGCCTGTACAGCTACGAGTTTCACGGCTTTTGGAAGGACGTCGGCACCATCGCCAGCTTCCACGAGACCTCGATGGACCTGCTGGGCAACAACCCCGAGTTCGATCTGTTCGACAAGCACTTCCCCATCATGTCCAACATCACCACGCGTCCGCCGCACTACATTGGTCCGGATGGTCGCCTGGACGACTGCCTGGTCTCCAACGGCTGCAAGATCTACGGCACCGCTCGCCACTCGATCCTTTCGACTGATGTCATTATCGAGGAGCGCGCCGTGGTCGAGGACTCCGTGCTGCTGCCGGGTGCGCACGTTAAGAGCGGCGCGCACATCTGCCGCGCTATTTTGGGCGAGAACTCCACGGTCGAAGAGGGCGTGAAGCTCGGCTCTGTCGATACCACCAAGGATACGGCCGTCGTTGGAAATGACGTCGTTATCGGGAAGGGGGAATGATCCGATGATCAATCGCAAGGCCATCGGTTATATCACCGCTAACTACTCTTCGACCTACGGCAGCGTGCTGCTCAAGGATCGCCCCATCGCGTCCGTCCCGTTTTTGGGCCGCTACCGCCTGATCGACTTCCCGCTGTCCAACATGATGAATGCCGGCATTAAGACCGTCGGTGTAGTTATGCCGGGCAACTACCGCTCGCTGATCGACCACGTGGGCTCGGGCAAGGACTGGGGCCTGGACCGCAAGAAGGGCGGCCTGTTTATGGTGCCCGGCAACGCGTATGGCACCACCAAGGGCGGCATGCGTTTCTTGCTGCGCGACATCATCTCCAACAAGACGCTGTTCAAGCGCTCGGACAAGCCCTATGTTGTGATGATGGGCACCAACATCATCTTTAACATGGACCTCAACACCATCATCGACGCGCACGAGAACTCCGGCGCCCAGATGACCGTGGTGTACTGCAAGGCTACACGCAACGTCGATGACGAGACCAAACTCGAAATTAACGAGAACGGCCGCCTGACGGGCGTGAGCGCCGGCGTCGTGTATGGCGACAACGCCTCTATGGACTGCTGCATCGTCAACCGCGAGACGCTGCTCGAGATCATCGACCACTACCAGGCCGCCGACTATCTGGACCTGCTCGAGGCACTCCAGGGCGACTTTGGCAACATCGACGTGTGCAGCTACGAGTACAAGGGCGAGGTCGTGGGCGTGTTTAGCGAGAAGTCGCTGTATCGCCGCAGCATGGACCTGCTCGACCAGACCGTGGCCGACCAGCTCTTTGACCCCGAGCGTCCGATCCTGACCAAGGCCCACGACGTGCCGCCTTCGCGCTATGCGACCGGCAGCCACGCGTGCAACTCGATCATCTCGGCCGGCTGCATCATCAAGGGCACCGTGCGCAACTCGATCCTGTCGCGCGGCGTCGTGGTCGAGGAAGGCGCTTCGGTGACCAACTCGATCATCAACCAGAGCTGCGTCATCAAGAGCGGCGCCCGCGTTGAGAACGCCATCCTGGACAAGAACAACGTGGTTCCCACCAACACTGAGCTTCGCGGCACGCCCGAGAACATACTGGTGCTGGGAAAGGCCCCGTTAACTTCTGATATCACCAACGCGAGCTAGCTTTGGCACCGCAACATCGCTCGTAACATGTAGAATAGCCGCCCGGTTAGCGCCAGGCGGCTATTCTCGAATTGCAACATGGGAGACAATATGGCTGATTCCAGCAAAAAGATGCAGATCGTGTTTGCCTCGGCCGAGTGCGCGCCGTTTGTGAAGACCGGTGGTCTGGGCGACGTAGCGGGCTCGCTGCCCGCGGCGCTTGTGCGCGCCGGCGCCGAGGTCATCGTGATGGTGCCAAAGTACGCCACCATCAAGGACGAGTACAAGGCGCAGATGGAGCACTTCTCCGACTTTTACGTGAGCCTGGGATGGCGTAACGAGTACTGCGGACTCGAGAAGCTCGAGCACGACGGCGTCACCTATATGTTCATCGACAACGAGCGCTACTTTGCGCGCGACTATCCGTACGGCTTCTTTGACGACGGGGAGCGTTTTGCGTTCTTCTCCAAGGCCATCACCGAGAGCCTGCAGCACCTGCCGGCCGGCTTTGAGTGCGACATCCTGCACTGCAACGACTGGCAGACGGCGCTGGCGCCCGTGTTTTTGCGCGAGTTTTACCAGGGCCTGCCGCTGTACGACCGCGTCAAGACCGTGTTCTCAATCCACAACGTGGCGTTCCAGGGCCAGTTTAGCGACACCGTGATGGAGGACATCCTGGGTGTGGTGCATATTCCGGCGGCTGCCTCGCAGCTGCGTTGCGATGCCTGTAGCATCAACTACATGCTGGGCGCCCTGCGCTATGCCGATGCCATCACTACGGTGAGCCCCACCTATGCCAACGAGATCCAGACGCCCGAGTTTGGCGAGGGCCTGGACGGTGTGCTGCGCGAGCGTTCGTACGCGCTGCAGGGTATTTTGAATGGCATCGACGTCGCGGGCTTTGACCCAGCGACCGACAAGCGCATTGCCGCCAACTACACCGTCGAGGACCGTTCCGGCAAGGCCGTGTGCAAGGCCAAGCTGCAGGAGGAGCTGGGCCTCGAGGTTCGCGACGACCGTCCGCTCATGGTGATGGTCACGCGCCTGACGCGCCAGAAGGGCATGGACCTGGTCATGTATGCGCTCGACCGCATTCTGCCCGGCGGCGTGCAGGTGGCGGTGCTGGGCACCGGCGACCGCGACTACGAGGACGGCCTGCGCTACTTCCAGGACAAGTACCCCGGCACCATGGCCGCACGTATCGAGTTCGATCCAGCGCTGTCGCAGCGTATGTATGCCGCCGCCGACATGTTCCTGATGCCTTCGAAGTTTGAGCCCTGCGGCCTGTCGCAGATTATCGCCATGCGCTACGGCACCCTGCCCATCGTGCGCGAGACCGGTGGCCTGAAGGACACCGTGATCCCGTATAACGAGTTTACCGGCGAGGGCACGGGCTTCTCGTTTAGCAATTTTAACGGCGACGAGATGGGCGATGCGGTATTTCGCGCGGCGCGTCTGTTCTGGGACAACCGCGAGGCCTGGAATCAGCTGGTCACGCAGGCCATGAGCCAGGACTTTAGCTGGACGCGCTCGGCCGACAAGTATCTGGACCTGTACTTCTTTATGCATCCCGAGATTGAGAGACCGGCGCCTGTGGTTGAGGCTGAGCCCGTTAAGGCCGAGCCTGAGGTGAAGGCTGAGGTTGCTCCTGAGGCAGAGGCCGAGGTCAAGCCCGCTGCAAAGCCCGCAGCTAAGAAGACCACGACGCGCAAGAGGACCGCTAAGAAGACTACGACGACCAAAGCTGCTGCCACCAAGACCGCCGCAGCAAAGACGACTGCTGCCA
>CAJJZO010000182.1 GCA_905197585.1 uncultured Collinsella sp. | reverse complement strand
AGACGAGAACGTCCATGTTACCTGCGTGGGCAAGGACACGGATGGCTACGGCGACGCCGTGCTGGTCTTTGCGATAACAAACAACACCGATGTCGACATGATGTTTGGCGATGTCGATGCTTATGCCTACGTCAACGGTGTCGTCCGCGACGTGCGCATGCGCCAACCCGTCGCGGCAGGCGAAGAAACGACCGCGATGCTCACCTTTGTAGGCACCTTCGACGATCCGGACTTTGACGTGAACAACGACCTCAACGACATCTACCTCAACATCTG
Organism: uncultured Collinsella sp.; assembly: GCA_905197585.1. Lineage (GTDB taxonomy): Bacteria > Actinomycetota > Coriobacteriia > Coriobacteriales > Coriobacteriaceae > Collinsella. The sequence continues at coordinate 3,465 of CAJJZO010000182.1, read as the reverse complement.
GATGTTTGAGGAGCAAAGCGGCAACGTCTACTTTAGGGACCTGGTGCACATTCCGTAGAGGATGACGCTCGGCACAAGCCAAGCAGGGCATATAACGCAAAACGAGGGGCGACCCAGCCGGATCGCCCCTCGTCTTTTGTGCGTCAACTATGTGCGCGAGGTTTACTTAACCACCAGGTTGACCAGCTTGCCGGGCACGCAGATGGCCTTGACGACCGTCTTGCCCTCGGTCCACTTGGTGACAGCAGCCTCGGCGGCAGCCTGCATTTCCTCGTTGGAGGCATCGCGGGCCACGTCAATGCGGCCGCGGACCTTGCCGAGCACCTGGACGACGATCTGCACCGTGTCCTCGATGGACTCGGCCAGGTCGAACTCGGGCCAGGCGGCGGTGTAGGCGTTGCCCTCGCAGCCGAGCGCCTCGTGCCACAGCTCGTCGGCCCAGAACGGGCAGATGGGCGCCAGCACGCTCACGATGTACTTGGCCACGCCGTAGCACAGGGCCTTGTCGCGGTCAGCGCCCTCGGTGGCGTTGAGGTAGGCGCTCGCCGCGTTGACGAGCTCCATGACGGCCGAGATCGCGGTGTTGAACTGGCCGCGATCGAAGTCCTCGGTGCACTTGGCGATGGTGCGGTGACGCTCGCGATAGAGCTTCATCGCAGCCTCGTCGAGCACGGACTTGTCGAAGGCCACGCTGGCGTCACCCGACTGGACGAGCTGCCACACGATACGCCAGGCGCGCTTGATAAAGCGGTTGGCGCCCTCGACGGCCTTGGGATCCCAGTCGAAGTCCTTCTCGGGCGGGGCGATAAACAGGATCGCCAGACGCATGGTGTCGGCGCCGTAGGGCTCGATAACCGAGCTCGGGGGCACAACGTTGCCCTTGGACTTGGACATGGTGTCGCCGTTCTCGTCCTTGACCATGCCCTGGCAAAGCAGGTTGGTGAAGGGCTCGTCCACGCTCAGCAGGCCCAGGTCGCGCAGCGCCTTGGTAAAGAAGCGGCTGTAGAGCAGGTGCAAAATGGCGTGCTCGATACCGCCGATGTAGTTATCGACGGGCATCCAACGATCTGCCGCCTCGCGGGAGAAGGGCAGCTCGGTGTTGTGCGGGTCGGTATAGCGCAGGTAATACCAGCTGGAGCAGGTAAAGGTGTCCATGGTATCGGTCTCGCGCTTGGCCGGGCGGCCGCAGACCGGGCAGGTGGTCTCGTAGAACTCCTTGCACTCGGCGAGGGTCTCGCCAGCGCCCAGGTCCAGGTTCTCCGGCAGCGTCACCGGCAGCTGATCCTCGGGCACGGGAACGATGCCGCAGTGCTCACAGTGGATGGCCGGAATGGGGTTGCCCCAATAGCGCTGACGGCTGATGAGCCAGTCGCGCAGGCGGAACTCGACCTTGCGACGGCCGCAGCCCATGGCCTCGAGGTCGGCCACGATGGCAGCCTCGCCCTCGGAGTGCTTACCGCCGCGCATGCCGGTGTACTTGCCGGACTGGACGAGCGTGCCCTCGGCAGCGTGAGCGCAATCCCAGTCGACAGTCTCGGCATGGAAGGTATCGATGGTCTCGCCGCTGGCCTCGACGGCAGCGCGATCGTCATCGTCCAGGATAATCGGCACGATCGGCAGGTCGTACTTGCGGGCAAACTCAAAGTCGCGCTGGTCGCCACAGGGAACGGCCATGACGGCGCCGGTGCCGTAGTCGGCCACGACATAATCGGCAACCCACACGGGGACCTTCTCGCCGTTGACGGGGTTCACCACGTAGCGGCCGGTAAAGGCGCCGTGCTTCTCGAGGGTGCCCTGGGCACGCTCGACGGCAGAGATATGCTTAGAGTCCTCGACGATCTTGGTGACGGCCTCCTCGTACTCCGTGCCCTCGACGAGCTCGTGCAGACGAGCGTACTCGGGAGCCAGGACAAAGAAGGAGACGCCAAAGAGGGTGTCGGCACGCGTGGTGAAGACGGTAATCTTGCCCTCGTCGCCCTCGATGGGCTCGCCATCCTGGTCGCACAGGGTAAAGTCGACCTCGGCGCCCTCGGAGCGGCCGATCCAGTTGGCCTGCATCTGCTTGACACGCTCGGGCCAGCCGGGGAGCTTCTCCAGGTCGTCGAGCAGCTCCTGGGAGTACTCGGTGATCTTGAAGTACCACTGCTCCAGGTCGCGCTTCTCGGGCTCGGTGCCGCAGCGCCAGCACTTGCCCTCGGTGACCTGCTCGTTGGCCAGAACGGTCTTGCAGTTAGGGCACCAGTTGACCGGGTTCTTCTTGCGGTAGACCAGGCCCTTTTCCCACAGCTTCTCAAAGATCCACTGACCCCAGCGGTAGTAGTCGGGGCTGCAGGTCTTGACCATGCGATCCAGATCGTAGGAGAAGCCCATGCGCTTCATCGTGGCGAGCGCCTGGTCCATGTTCTTATACGTCCAGGCGGCAGCCTGCGTATTGTGCTTGATGGCGGCGTTCTCGGCAGGCAGGCCAAAGGCGTCAAAGCCGATGGGATGCAGCACGTCGTAGCCGCGCATGCGGGCCTGACGGGCCATGGCATCGCCAATGGTATAGTTGCGAGCGTGGCCCATGTGCAGGTCGCCCGACGGATACGGGAACATCTCGAGCACGTACTTCTTGGGCTTACTGTCGTCGGTGTCGACGGCAAAGAGGTTGGAGTCCTCCCAGGCCTTCATCCACTTGGACTCAATGGCCTGCGCGTCGTAGGCAGGGATCTCATCCTTATGATCTGTGCAATCGCACATATCAGCTCCTTTAATCTTAGCTGGGGTCGGGCGGCTTGGCTTTATTCGCTACTGCGAACAGTCCTGCGCAAGACGAAGAGCACATTAAGTGCTCTTCTTTGCGTGCGGAACTTGTAGCGAACAAAGCCAAGCCGACCGACCCTAAGGTTAACTTGACTGATGATAGCAAATACGACAAGCGAGATGCCTGCGACTTGCAGGCATCTCGCTTTATCTAAATAACGTGGTTGTGAATCAACCGCTAATTGTTACCCGCCCAAATATGGTCGGGTTTTCCAAGTGCCGCAGATTGCCGTGAAAGAGGAGCGACGCGTACTTTGGTACGCGAGCGACGGTTTGAACGGCAAGGTGCGGTGCTTGGGAAAGCCGCTTATCGATAGGAAACGCTCTGCTGAGAATCCTTCACGACAACGTCGTGGGCGCCGCCTTCGACGATGGAGGTGGAGCTGACCAGCGTTAGGCGTGCCTTTTCCTGGAGCTCGGGGATCGAGAGGGCACCGCAGTTGCACATCGTGGACTTGACCTTGTAGAGCGTGCCGCCCACGCCGTCCTTGAGCGAGCCGGCATAGGGAACGTAGGAGTCGACGCCCTCGACGAAGCTGAGCTTCGCGGCGCCGCCCAGGTCGTAGCGCTGCCAGTTGCGGGCACGCGCAGAACCCTCGCCCCAGTACTCCTTCATGTACTGACCGTTCACATTGACGCGCTCGGTCGGGCTCTCGTCAAAGC
>CAJJZO010000181.1 GCA_905197585.1 uncultured Collinsella sp. | reverse complement strand
GCGATCTTATCCACATATCCCTCGTCCAGATAGCCCGCCGACATCGTCAGCTCATAGAAATCGGTCATGGTGGTCAGATTGCGTTTTACATCCAGCATGGGTAAACCCTCCTGTATATGCGGCTCAGCGTGTCTTGCGTGAGGCGAGCAGGACGCGGCCGGCAATATATATTCCATAGCAGCCAACGACGAAGATCGTCAGCGCAATGACGACTTTGAAATATGTGCTTGAAAAAAAAAGGCTTACGCGCGAAAGCGTGTACAAAACCTGATTGCGCGAGACATCGCTGCCCGCAATTAAATCGGCGGTGCCGATGACCTCGCCCTGGATCGTCAGCGTGACGGTGCCGACGACGTCGCCCTGCCGGATGGGCGCGGCCAACTCGTCCGGCACATTGAACACCGGCTCGGTCAGCGCAGCGCCGCCCGCGGCGGGCAGCAGGCAGGGCGCCCACACCATAAGCTCGGGACGGTCGGCGTCGACCGGACCCAAGACGCCGGGTTCAGCGGCCAGTTCGGCAATACGCTCCGCATCATTGCCGAGCAACTCCGCCGGCAAGCACACCCGCCCCGCACCGAGTCCGCGCAGCCAGGTAAGCGTGGCCCGATTCGCGCAGAACACCGGCGCCGCCACGTCAAACGTCACGCCCAGCTCGCGAGCGATCACCACCTGTCCCAGGTTGCGGCAGACGACGCGCCCGGCACGCTGTATCAGTGAGCGGGTCCAGTCAGCGTCACCCGTGCGGCACACCTCGTCAAGCACCACAACGGCGTCGGACAAATCAAGTTCTCCGCGCGGGTCGGCATCCATCAGCTGCCAAGCAAAAACCATGCGAGTGGGAACCGCGCACTCCACCAACTCCGTGGACGCACCGCCATCCACCGCAACGTCCTCAAAGGGCAGCACCTCAACGGCACGCGCAACGGGCGCAATCGCATCCGCCTCGGCCCGCATGCGCTCCAACACCGCCGCCGTCTGATCCAACACGCCGGCGCTGCGAATCAGGTACACCTCGCAGCCCGTGTCAACCTTACGCTTGCAATGCACGACGACGCGCTCCCCCGCTGCGGCATCCACCGGACAGGGCACCTGCGGCCAGCGCTTGGGCACATCGGGACGCGCGTCGGCACCCGGATAAAACCGGATCTCGAGCGTGTCACCCGCCGCCACGGCGGCGTCGAGCTCAACGGTCACCTCTTCGTGGCCCACAGCGACCAAGCGCCCCACGCGCACGCCCTGGTTAATCGCACGCTCAAAGCTCATCAGCTCGGCACCCGAACGCCCTCGCAGGTACGCATCGGTAAACCCACGGTTAAACGACCTTCCCAGCTCGCGCTCAAGCTCTTCCACGGCACCGGGGTCCCACGCGCCGTCGTACAGCATATCGAGTGCCCGGCGCCACACCCGCACCACGTTGAATACGTAATCGGGGTTCTTCATGCGCCCCTCGATCTTGAGCGACGCCACGCCGGCATCTACAAGCTCGGGCAGATGTGCAATACCCAGATAGTCGCGCGGGCACAGCAGGCGATCTCCCTCGACGGCGACAACGCTCTGCCCCGCCTCGTCCACCAGGTCGTACGCCAGACGGCACGGCTGCGTGCAGTCGCCGCGCATCGCCGAGCGCCCACGCCGCAGGGCCGAGAACTCGCACGCCCCCGAATAGCCGATGCAAATCGCACCGTGGCAGAATACCTCGATGGGCACGCCCGTGGCACATAGCGCCGCAATCTCGTCGACCGTCAGCTCGCGTGCCGTCGTCACGCGCTCGACCCCCAGCTCATCGGCGGCAAGTCGCACGGCGCCTTCGCTATGAACGCCCGCCTGCGTGGACAGGTGAATCTCGACCCCGGGAATCGCCGCGCGCAGCGCGCAGGCCAGCCCGGCATCGGCGACAATCAGAGCATCGGCGCCCAGCTCCAGTGCATGAGCTCCCAACGCCACCGCGTCGGACAACTCATCGTCAAACACGAACACGTTGAGCGTCACGTACACACGCACGCCATGGGCATGCGCCACGGCGCAGCCGCGCGCAAACTCGTCGTCGGTAAAACCGTGCGCACTCACACGGGCGTTAAAGCCGCCCAACCCCGCATAGATGGCATCGGCGCCCGCGGCGATGGCCGCAAACATCTGGTCGAGCCCGCCCGCCGGCGCCAGCAGCTCGGGCAGCGCCGCACCGGCAGCATCCAATCCAGTCTTGTGTTGTCCGCTCGGCCCCATCGCCCGAATCGCCATCGGCAAACTCCTTACCAAGGTATGCATTCACTCTGAAAAATGCCGTCTTCCAGCATACACGAGGCCTCGCGCGCCCCGTTTGGTTTATCGTGTAATAACTTATGTCCATCCTGCCCCGACGGCACATCCGCCGTCCGGCACGACATACCTGGAGGTCAATATATGGGTCCTCGCCAACGACAGGGACGCAGCCGTTCAAAGACGCATGCCCTGCCCATAATCCTGCTCTCGTTTTTGGGCTTTTTGCTGATTGCGGGCGTGGCATTTGGCATCGGCATGGTCGGCAACGTCAACCGCTGGCTGTCCGATCTGCCCGACTACACCGACGCCAACGCGTATCTGGTGAGCGAGCCCACCGAGATCGTCGACTGCAACGGCAACAAGATCGCGAGCTTCTACACGCAAAACCGCAAGTCCATCACCAAGGACAAGGTCTCCCCCTACGTGCTACAGGGCACCGTTGACGTCGAGGACGAGCGCTTCTACGAGCACGGCGGTATCGACCTGTGGGGTATCGCGCGTGCTGCGGTGGCAACCCTCGGCGGCGGGCACGAAGGCGCCTCGACTATCACCCAGCAGCTGGTGCGCAACACCATCCTGCAGGAGGAGCAGTTCGACTCGACCATCGAGCGTAAGGTGCGCGAGGCCTACATCGCCGTAAAGATGGAGGACATGTACTCCAAAGACGAGATCCTCATGATGTACCTCAACACCATCTATTACGGTCACGGCGCCTACGGTATTGAGGCCGCCGCCGAGACCTACCTGTCCAAGAGCGCCGCAGACCTCACCCTGAGCGAGGCCGCGCTGTTGATCGGCCTTCCCAACTCGCCCTCGCAGTACGACCCCACGGTCAACCCCGACCTGGCGCTGTCCCGTCGCAACAAGGTCCTCGACAACATGCTGCGCCTGGGCCACATTACGCAGGAGGAACACGATGCCGCACAGGCCGAGCCCATCACCCTCAACGTGACCGAGATTTCGGGCAGCGGCGTCGACGTATACTCACAGCCCTACTTTGTCGCCTATGTTAAGCAGCTGCTGGAGCAGGAGTTCTCGACCGACGTGCTCTTTAAGGGCGGCCTGACCGTCAAGACCACCATCGACCCCACGATGCAGCAGGTGGCAGAGAATGCCGTTCGCGAGCAGCTCGACACGCTCTCGCTCGACGGCCTGGACATGGGCATGGTCGTCGTCGACCCCAAGACCGGCTACATCAAGTGCATGGTGGGTGGCTACGACTACAACGCCGACGAGAACCACGTAAACCATGCCACGGCCAAGCGTCCCGTCGGCTCCACCTTTAAGGCCTTTACGCTGGCAACTGCCATCCAAAACGGCATGAACCCCAACGTCACCCTCAACTGCAACTCGCCGCTCAAGGCCAAGGGCACCACGACCGAGGTCCAAAACTACGCCAACCATAGCTATGGCAACATCACGCTTAAGCAGGCAACGGCATACTCCTCCAACACCGGCTACATCCAGGTGGCGGAAGCCGTCGGCAACAGCAAGATCATCTCGCTCG
>CAJJZO010000180.1 GCA_905197585.1 uncultured Collinsella sp. | reverse complement strand
GATCAGAAAATCCCCTCGCGGCATCTGCCGCATCACTGTCGTAAGCGCGCAGATGCTCCGCAAAGCTGCTCCATGGGTAACGCTCGATTAGGCTCATGCCCGCCTCCTGCGGATCGGCGTGAACGGAGCGAATAGCCTCCATCACCTGCCAGTCGGTATCGAGCGAGCGCCGGTCAAAACGGTTCTGGAACAGATGCCCTGTGCACCCCGTGCGTTTATTGAACCGCCGCGCGTACGTCAAAAGCAGCCGGTGCATCGCCGCGCTCATCGCGTCCTCGTAATCTGCAAGCACCAGACGCACGTGATTGCCCATAAGGCACCAGGCGATAACCGTCACGCCCGCCTTGCGGCAGCACTCACGCATCAGCTCCAAGAACTCCCACCGGTCTTCATCGCCCTCAAAGATGAGCTGCTTGCCCGTACCGCGGGCACAGACATGGTAAAAGCCGGTAACCGTTCTCCAAACGCGCTGCATGGCGCTCCCTTCGCCGGGATCTGCTTGCCATCCAATACAGCACGATTGAAGCGTGCCATCAAAACATTCACGCAAAACAATACACTCGCGCGGCCAAAGGCAGTAATCAGGCGGCGAACGGCATCGTTGCAACAGGTCAACCCCCGCAATGCTTACAAGAGCTGACCAATAGCTTGCCCAAGACGGACCCCCTCTACGGAAGTTCACGACCATAGAACATAGAGTTAAACCGTTTCAATTAAAACTTCAGGACTTCTCGATGCGAAAACTGAGCCGTTCGCCGAATATTCCGTGCATTTCGCGGTATTATAGGGGCTGCATGTCATGTCCCTTTCGAAGGGTCGCCCGGCAATCGCCAGCCACGACCCCCAAACGGGACGCCAACACGATAGAGAGGAGAGGCATGCAGTACTCACAGGAAGTGGAGAACATGTGCCCCGTTGCCAAGGGTGCATACCACGGCCCCGCACCCATCCCCGAGGAGGGCAAGTGGGTCCAGGCTAAGGAGATTTCCGACATCTCCGGTCTTACGCACGGTGTGGGTTGGTGCGCACCTCAGCAGGGCGCCTGCAAGCTCACGCTGAACGTCAAGGACGGCATCATCGAGGAGGCCCTCGTTGAGACCATCGGCTGCTCGGGCATGACCCACTCTGCCGCCATGGCTTCCGAGATCCTTCCCGGTAAGACCATCCTCGAGGCCCTCAACACCGACCTCGTCTGCGACGCCATCAACGTTGCTATGCGCGAGATTTTCCTGCAGATCGTTTACGGCCGCAGCCAGACCGCGTTCTCCGAGGGCGGCCTGCCCGTGGGCGCCTCCCTCGACGACCTCGGCAAGGGCCTTCGCTCCCAGGTCGGCACCATGTTCGGCACCAAGGCCAAGGGCGCTCGTTACCTCGAGCTCGCCCAGGGCTACGTCACCCGCATGGCTCTCAACGACAAGAACGAGATCATCGCGTTCGAGTTCCTGAACCTCGGTAAGTTCACCGACGCCGTCAAGGCCGGCAAGACCCCCGAGGAGGCCATCGCTGGCGCTATGGGCCACTATGGTCAGTGGGAGAACGCTGCCAAGTACATCGACCCGCGCACCGACGAGGAGACTCACTCCGTCGCCAGCGTGTTCCCGGTTCACGAGTAGAAAGGGAGGGAAATAACTATGACTGTTACGTTCGAAGGTTACGAGCGCCGCGCTGACAAGATCAACAAGTGCCTCGCCGACAACGGCATCGCCTCCCTCGAGGAAGCTCTGCAGATCTGCACCGACAAGGGCTTCAACCCGCGTGAGATCGTCAACAACACCCAGTCCATCGCCTTCCAGAACGCTGAGTGGGCATACACCCTCGGCTGCGCTCTCGCTGTCAAGCGTGGCGCCAAGTCCGCTTCTGAGGCTGCTGCCATCATCGGCGAGGGCATCCAGGCCTTCACCGTTCCCGGCTCCGTCGCTGAGGACCGCAAGGTCGGTCTGGGCCACGGCAACCTGGGCGCTATGCTGCTCTCCGACGACACCGAGTGCTTCGCCTTCCTGGCCGGCCACGAGTCCTTCGCTGCCGCTGAGGGCGCTATCGGCCTGGCTCTGAACGCCAACAAGGCTCGTAAGAAGCCGCTGCGCGTTATCCTTAACGGTCTGGGCAAGGACGCTGCTCAGATCATCGCCCGCATCAACGGCTTCACCTACGTAAAGACCCAGTTCGACTACTTCACGGGCGAGCTCAAGGTCGTCGAGACCATCCCCTACTCCGATGGTCCCCGCGCCGCCGTCAACTGCTACGGCGCCGACGACGTCCGCGAGGGCGTTGCCATCATGTGGCACGAGAACGTCGACATCTCGATCACCGGTAACTCCACCAACCCCACGCGCTTCCAGCACCCCGTCGCTGGCACCTACAAGAAGGAGCGCCTCGAGGCTGGCAAGAAGTACTTCTCCGTCGCTTCTGGTGGCGGCACTGGCCGTACCCTGCACCCGGACAACATGGGCGCCGGCCCTGCCTCTTACGGCATGACCGACACCATGGGCCGTATGCACTCCGACGCCCAGTTCGCCGGTTCCTCCTCCGTGCCTGCGCACGTCGACATGATGGGTCTCATCGGCATGGGTAACAACCCCATGGTCGGTGCCACCGTCGCCTGCGCTGTCGCCGTCGAGGAGGCCCTCAAGGCCTAATCGCGCTTGCGCGATGCTCATATAGTTGAGCTTTGGAGCCGCTATCCACCCGGGTAGCGGCTCTTTTTGTTTGCGCTGTCGCTGGGTAGCTAATGCCGATATATCAGTTGGGGAGAAATACAAGATGTGATGAGATGGAGCGTCAGAGCGTCCATGACGCCCACCTGCCATATTTGCCCTTTACCGATTTGCCGAGTCTTTGCGGCCCCATTGCCGATCACCCATGCGACAATGCGCCGGACGAGAAAGGAATCCGATGGAATCGACTGATGTACTGGTAATTGGATCTGGCATTGCGGGCCTTTGTGCCGCCATAGAAGCGGCACGCACGGGTGCAACCGTCGCTGTGGCAAGCGCCGGCAAGACCATGAGCGGATCGAGCTTTTTCCTGGGAACCTGGGGGCTCGGCCTTATTGGCCCCGTCGACGAAGACGACGAACACGACCTCATCGATACCATCCAGACCGTCGGCGTCGCCCTTGCCGCCCTCCAGCTCGATGTGGCCGAGCTCGGTGTTCGGGATGAGCACGCCGTCATAGATCAGCGCCGTGCCGATGCCGGTACCGAGCGTGGTCACGACGACCAGACCCTCCTGACCCTTGGCCGCGCCGAACTGCTGTTCCGCCAAGCCGGCGGCATCGGCGTCATTGACGACCGTGACCGGACGGCCGCACTCCTCGGACAGCGCCTCGGTGATGTCGACGCCTACCCACGACTGGTCGAGGTTGGCGATCCAATTCAGCTTCTGGCCGGGCTTGACCGGAGCGGGGAAAGAGATGCCGACCGGAGCCGTCTCCGGAATCTCGAAATGTTCGAGCTGCTTGCGCAGCACCGATCCGATCGCCTGCGGGGTGGACTCGGACGGGGTGAGGATCTTCAGCCTGGGCTCGGCGAACTCCCCCTTGTTCAGGTCGACCGGAGCGGCCTTGATACCGGATCCGCCGATATCCACGCCAAACGCTTGAGCGGTATCAATCATCATGACCTCCTGTTGGATGGTGTGCGACACGCACGTCATAGTGGCTGTACGCGAAATTGTATAACGAAATCGTGTCGAAATGGGCAATTGCGCCGGTATGCAGCGCGAAAACCGGCACAACGTAGTGGATGGGGCCACCTACGCGCATGGATGCCTCATGTTCGCTATGTGGGCAACGTTACGTCAATCATCC
>CAJJZO010000179.1 GCA_905197585.1 uncultured Collinsella sp. | reverse complement strand
GGGAGGTCTCGGTTGTGGGCAACTACGACCACCTTGAGGTTTGGGAGCGCGCCGCGGCCGATGAGGACGATGACGATGAGGCCCTGCTGGACCTCTTCTTCTCGTAAGGGCAAGGCACGGGTAACGGATGGAGCGTGGGATCTTGACACAAGAATATCGGCATGAACCTGTCATGCTCGGCGAAGTGCTTGAGTCGCTGCGGCTAAAGAGCGGCTCCGTTGTCTGCGATTGCACCCTTGGCGGTGCCGGCCATTCGGTAAAGATGGCCGCGCAGGTGGGGGAGACGGGCCTTTTGCTCGGCGTCGATCAGGACGACATGGCCCTCGAGGCCGCTGGCGCCCGTCTGGACCGCGAGGTTCCCGGCGTTCCGCACCAGCTGCTGAAGGGCAACTTCGGCGACTTGGACGAGCTGCTTTGCTCGGCCGAGGTGCCCGGGGTCGATGGCTTCCTGTTCGATTTGGGCGTTTCGTCACCGCAACTCGATATCCCTGGCAGGGGCTTTTCGTATAACGAGGACGCCCCATTGGACATGCGGATGGATCCGGGTAATAACACCTTAAACGCAGCTGAGGTCATCAACACCTATAACGAACACGACCTCGCCCGGATTCTACGCGTCTACGGCGAAGAGAAGTTTGCCTCGCAGATCGCGCGCGAGATCGTGCGCCGCCGCGAGCAAGAACCGATCGAAACCACCGGCCAATTTGTCGAGATCATCAAGGCGGGTATCCCGGCTGCCGCTCGTCGGCATGGTGGACACCCGGCCAAGAAAAGTTTCCAGGCCATTCGCATCGAGGTCAATCACGAGCTCGATGTGCTCGAACGAGGGCTTGATGCCGCCACCAGGTGGCTCAACCCGGGCGGACGTATCTGCGTCATCTCGTATCACTCGCTCGAGGACCGTATCGTAAAGAACCACTTTAAGGAGATGAGCCAGGGGTGCACGTGTCCGCCGGAGATTCCGGTGTGCGTGTGCGGCAACGTGCCGATACTCAAGGTCATCACCCGCAAACCCTTGGTTGCCCAGCCTGATGAGGTTGAGCGCAACCCTCGGGCGAGATCAGCCAAAATCCGCGTGGCGCAGCGTCTGTAGGCGTGACCGCGCGATATTGGACCTCCCGCTCGCACCATAAACGAAGCTTAAACACACTACCAACGTACTCGGGATGGGAGGCGGCATATCATGGGCTACAACACTTCAAGCGCAGCACTCGCCTATGATATGAACGCCATGCCCGCCTATCGTGAGACGCCGCAGGCCCCCGTTGCTCCCCGTGAGCAGCGCGCGCCGCGCTTTGATGTCTACACGGGCGCGGGCCGTCAGGCAAACCAGGCGGTAAGCCCGGTTTTCATGAGCGTTCTTAAAACGTTTTGCATCATTGCGGCTATCTTCATGACGATCGGCGTCGCCCGCGTGGCGCTTGCCGGCGTTACGGCCCAGGTGCTCAACAGCAACGCCGAGCTTACCAACACGCTCGAAAAGGCGACCGATGAGAGCTCCGACCTGGAGGTCATGCATTCGGTCTATGGCGCCGACACGCGCATTCGCGACCTTGCGGGCGCTTATGGCATGGTGGAGCCCAGCGAGAGCGTTACACTTGACTTTTCGCAGGATGCAGCCGCGGGCGCCAACGCGACCGCGACCGCTCAGTAGCAAGACGGTAGCTGAGTATGACAAATGACTATCGCCGCGGTTCCGATGGGGGCCGCGGTTCTGGACGTCCCTCGTCGCGGGGACGTTCTGGTTATCAAGGAACGGGTCGGCAATCTTACAACGCCGGGCAGTCCCGTGGCAACGACCCGGCGTCGCGACTTCGCGGCTCGGGCGGCCCTCAAGTGCATAACACCAGGTCGCGCAAGAGTTCGTCGACCGAATGGCTCACAGGCGCGCCTCTGCCTCGCCGCAAAGCCGTCATGGGCTTCATTGGGCTTGGCTTGGGCTTGGGCGTCTTTCGCCTTGCCGACTATCAAATTGTCGAAGCCGATAAACTGCGCGAGCGTGCCGATGCGCGCCGCCTGCTTGCGCAGACCCTCTATGCCAAACGCGGCACCATCTACGACCGCAACGGCAACGTGTTGGCGTCGTCGGTCGAATGTCGCAACATCGCCGTGAACCCGCAGCTTGTCGAGGATGTTGACAAGACGGTGTCGGCGCTGGTCAAGGCAACTGGAATCGATAAAAAGACCTGCCGCAAGCTCGTCGAGTCCGATGGAACCTGGGTGTATATCAAGCGCCAGGTGGACGAAGACGATGTTGCGGCGCTGGAGAAGAAGAACCTGCCCGGCGTGCTTTTTGAGCAGGCCATGAAGCGTGTATATCCATACGGCAATCTGGCATCGCAGGTGCTGGGTGTAGTGAATGTAGATAACGACGGCTTGACGGGTCTCGAAAAGCAATACAACAAGCTTCTGACCGGCACGAACGGTTCTCTCGTACGCGAGCGCGCGAGGGACGGCAGCTATATCGCGGGCGGTGCCTATAAAAAGGTGGCTGCGGTCGACGGCGTTGATATCGTGACGACGCTCGACGTCAATATCCAGCGTGCGGCCGAGGATGCCCTGGCAGAGGCAGTTGAGAAGACTAAGGCCAAGAACGGCTCGGCGCTGGTCACCGATCCTACGACAGGCGAGATCTTGGCAGCCTGCTCGTATCCGACTTACGACCAGACCGATCTGGAAAACGCCAAGACCGAGGATATGAACTTGCGCCTGGTCACCGACGCCTACGAGCCCGGCTCGGTTTTTAAGACGCTCGTGGCGGGCGCCGGCTTCGACTTGGGCGTCGTGCGATCGAGTACGTCGTTTGAGGTGCCGGCGAGCATCAAGGTGGGCGACGATACCGTCACCGATGCCGACAAGCGCGACTACGCCATGACCATGGATGTGCGCGAGATGATGCGCCGTTCGTCCAACGTGGGCTTTGTCCTGGTGGGGCGCAAGATCGGTGCCGACGACTTTGCCGCCTATGTGGACAAGTGGGGCATCGGTCACAGCTCTGGTGTAGATTTTCCGGGCGAGAGCCTGGGTATCGTCAAGGAGCGTGACCAGTATGACGGCGCCACGCTGGGCTCGATGAGCTTTGGACAGGCGCTGTCCGTCTCGCCGATTGAGATCGCACGTGCCGTGGGCGGTATCGCCAACGGCGGCGTGATGATGACCCCGCACTTCTATAAGTCCAGCAAAGGCGACGAGAAAGACTGGGGCGAAGGCGAGCGCGCGATTTCTGAGGATGCTGCATCCCAGGTGACATCGTGCATGCAGACGGTCGTGTCCGAGGGAACGGGCGTTGGCGGCGCGGTTGACGGCTATGACGTGGCGGGTAAGACCGGTACGGCCGAACGTGCCGACGAGAACGGCGGCTACCTCAAGGAGAACTACATGTCGTCCTTTATGGGCTTTGCACCGGCACAATCGCCCAAGGTGCTGTGCTATATCACGCTCGACGGAACGCCGAGCGGCTCAGATGCCGCTGCGGTGCCGTTCCAGTCCATTATGGCCAACGCGCTCGACGTGCTGGGTATCCCGCGCACGAGGTAGGGGGTTACAATCTTGAGCGTGGTCTGCCGTTTGATCTGAAGGGTGTTCACATGCCCTGCACCACGCATGCGCGGCGCTGGGATACAATACGCCGATAGCATTATTAGGTTTATAGGGGAGCTGCAATGATAGAGATCGCCGTCAACAACCTCGCGGCCGCAACAGGGGCCCGAACCGTGACGGGAGAAGCCGATCGGGTATGCCGCGGGTGCGTTATCGACTCGCGCCAGGTCGAGGAAGGGACGATTTTCGTCGCCTTTCCCGGTGAAAACGTCGACGGCAATGATTTTGCTT
>CAJJZO010000178.1 GCA_905197585.1 uncultured Collinsella sp. | reverse complement strand
GCCCACGCCGGTGCCGATGGTCAGGTAGACAACGTCAGTGAGGCCCTGGGCGCAACCAAAGGTGACCTCGCCGAGGCAGGCGACGTTGACGTCGGTGTCGTAGCCGCAGGGGACGTTGAGCTCGTTTTGGATGGTGCCCAGCAGGTCAAAGTAGCGCCATGCGGTCTTGGGCGTCTCCAGGATCTTGCCGTATTGGGGCGAGGCGGGGTGACCGCGGTGGGGCCAAAGGCGCCGATGCCCAGGGCGGAGATGCCCTTGTCTGCAAACCATGCGTTGACGGCCTCGACGGTCTCCTGCGGGGTCGTGGTCGCGATCTGCTCGCGCTTTAGGACCGTACCGTCCGCATAGCCCGTGGCGCAGACCATCTTGGTGCCACCGGCCTCGAGCGCTCCGATAAGCCGCTGCTCTGCCATAGTATTCCTCTCTCTGGGACGAGTTGCTCCGTGACTAAAGTATAGAGCTCTAAACCATTTAAGAAAGCGCTATAGAAAGAAGCCTCGCAACGCGGCGGGCGGTGCGAGGCTTCTTTGGTTGCTTTAGTTGCGGGCCGTCCTTACCCGCGCGGCTTGATTTTATCACGTAGCGACTTGAGGTTCTCCAGCGCCGCGTTAAGCGTCTCGTCTCGCTTGGCAAAGTGGAAACGAATCAGATGGTTGACGGGCTCGCGGAAGAAGCTCGAGCCGGGCACGGCGCCCACGCCCACCTTTGAGGCCAGGTCCTCGCAGAACTCGAGGTCGCTGTCGTAGCCAAACTCTGAGATATCCATCATCACGTAGTAGGCGCCCTGCGGCACGTTATGCTCAAGACCGATACTGTCGAGTCCCTGGCAGAACAGGTCGCGTTTGGCGGTATAGAGGTCAAGGACCTCATCGTAATAGCTGTCGTCGAAGTTGAGGGCGGTGACGACAGCTTCCTGCAGGGGAGCGGCGGCGCCCACGGTGAGGAAGTCGTGGACCTTCTTGATGCGCTCGGTGATTTCGGCAGGGGCGATAGTGTAGCCCAGACGCCAGCCGGTGATGGAGTACGTCTTAGACAGCGAGCTGCAGCTGATGGTGCGCTCAAACATGCCGGGCAGCGTGGCCATATAGACGTGCTCGTGGGGCGCGTAGACGATGTGCTCGTATACCTCGTCGGTGATGCAGTAGGTGTCGTACTTTTTGCAGAGGTCGGCGATAAAGGTGAGCTCATCGCGTGTAAAGACCTTGCCGCAGGGGTTGGAAGGGTTGCACAGGACGATGGCCTTGGGGTCGTTGTCGCGGAAGGCCGCCTCGAGTGTCTCGCGGTCAAAGTCGAATGTGGGCGGGTTGAGCGGCACGTAGATGGGCTCGGCCCCCGAAAGGATCGTGTCGGCGCCGTAGTTCTCGTAGAACGGCGAGAAGATGACGACCTTGTCGCCGGGGTTGGTGACCGTCATCATGGCGGCTATCATGGCCTCGGTGGAGCCGCAGGTGACTACGATATTCTCGTTGGGGTTCACCGGCATGCCCATAAAGTGCTCCTGTTTGGTGGCTAGCGCCTCGCGCATGGCCTGGGAGCCCCAAGTGATGGAGTACTGATGGTAGAGCGGCTTGGGGTCGCTGGCGATGGTGCTCAGGCTATTGAGCAGCTGCGCCGGGGGATCAAAGTCGGGGAAGCCCTGCGAGAGGTTGACGGCGTCGTACTTATTGGAGATGCGCGTCATGCGGCGGATGACCGAATCGGTAAACGTTGCCGTGCGATTGGAGAGTTCTTTCATGGTTGTCCTTTCGAACATCGGGGTGGGGCAAGTTTACTCCTATGAAACCGGTGGGAAATGCTCGAAATGGATCCGAAAAACTCTTTTCAAAATTCTTGAAAATTGGGGCTTGCATCGCGTGGCGTTCCTTGCAATAATAGTCGAGCGCGAAGCGCACAGGACACGGTGGGTGTAGCTCAGTTGGCTAGAGCGACGGGTTGTGGTCCCGTAGGTCGAGGGTTCGAGTCCCTTTACCCACCCCAGTTCTTGCTTTGTGTTGATATCGGGTCGTTAGCTCAGTTGGTAGAGCAGGGGACTCTTAATCCCAAGGTCCAGGGTTCGACCCCCTGACGGCCCACCACACGATATCTCCTCTAAAGTCCGCCACAACGGACTTTAGCTTTGGGTCGTTAGCTCAGTTGGTAGAGCAGGGGACTCTTAATCCCAAGGTCCAGGGTTCGACCCCCTGACGGCCCACCAAAGCATGTTAAAGCGACTGGCTTCGGCTGGTCGCTTTTTTGTTGACCTCGCATGGGGTCGAACCCGAAAGGGCGCGGAGCCGCGAAGTCTGCACCGTGATTCCCTTAGGGAAAACACGGCAAAAGCCCCGTAAGCGTGTTCTCCTTAAGGGAATCATGCTTACGGGGCTCGATGCATGTTGAGAAATTGTGATCAAACTCAAAGTGAGAATCGACTTAGTCCGCTCGATAGTGCGATCCGAGGCTTTCGGTTCGCTTGCGCATGGCTTTGACCATTTCCTGTGCTAGTTGAATCTGCGATTGCAGGCGGGCGAGGGCTGCGATTTCGCTGTCCTGAGCTATCTGTGTGCTCAAGGTCGTTGCCTCCGTCTTCAAGCCCTCAAGCTCGTGTAGTGCCTTGGATAGGCCCCCTTCGGTGCGGTTGATCATGCAATAGGTGCTCATCGTGTGCTTAAGGCTGCGTGTCAAGCGTTCGGCGACTGTTGTGGCAATGCCGTACTGGGGGAGGGCGATATCCGCCTTCGGGGCCTCCTCAGGTGTATTCTGTGCTGCCTGGGCTGCCGATGCGCCCGCGATGCGCCCAAACACTATGCCGTTGGCGCTTGACAAGCCACCAATGCGGTCGGCGCCGTGCATGCCGCCTGTCGCCTCGCCGCAAGCGTAGAGGCCCTCAACGCCCGTATACGCGCTCTTGTCGATTTTGATACCGCCGTTGGCGGCGTGGGCATACATCGCCACGCGCATCTCCTCGGTCGGCGCGATGCCGTACTCGTCTTGCAGCCAGGTGGCAAAGGTCTGTACAAACTCGGGGACGTCCTCGCGGGGGAAATCGTAGTGGAGCGCCAGACCTTCGGTACCCGCTTGATCGATGGCAAGATCGATGGCGCGGGAGGCCAAGCGTGACGTGAAGGGGCCATATCCGGAGCGCTGTTCAAGCAGATCGTCCAGCTTGTCGTCGGCGATATCGACCGGCTGGTCGAACTTGACGTAGCGCCAGGTCTTCTCGTTAAAGACAAGGTTGCGTTTGGGCTCGATGAAGCCCGGCATCATCTGCATGAACTCTATATTAGTGAGCGTTGCGCCGTGTGCCAGCGCGATGGCCTGCGAGGAGCTGAGCACATCAGCCGACGTAAGGCTGCGCTCGAACAGGCCGCTTGTGCCACCGGCTGCGATGATCGTGGCCTTGGCGGCAAAGGGCACGATTCGATTTTCGGTGAGGTCGTAGAGCACGGTTCCGGTTATTCTGCCGTTCGTGTCCTCAACAAGGTCGATAAGCTCATGGCGGGGGAGCAGGCGAATGCCGAGCGACTCGATCCGGGCTGTCAGAGCGTCCTCAAGGGGTTTGCGGGTGAGGCCGCGCCACATGCGCGTCTTGTGGTCAAAGCAGGGGATAAACTGCTTTTGCTGGGCGCTCTCGGCGCTTTGCGGACGCTGGAGCTCAACGCCCAGGTCTTGCTCGAGCCATTCAATTGCCTGGGGAATGCCGTGGACAAACGTCTGGACAAGCTCGGGGTCGGCGACGCCGCCACCAACGGTCTGGATGGTATCGATGAGGTCTTGTTCGTCGTCTTCGTTAACGGGTCCGATAAGCCCCAGGCCCCAGGTTCCGGGGAAGAAGCTCGATCCACTCATAGTCTTGCCGGCGCTTGCCACAGCGACGGTTGCGCCCGTG
>CAJJZO010000177.1 GCA_905197585.1 uncultured Collinsella sp. | reverse complement strand
GTATCTACTGGGACGAGTGGGCCGAGGACGTGGCGAAGATCGCCCAGCGCCACATCGAGCGCATCGGCAAACTCGTCCGCGAGAACGACGAGGTGTCCGGCAGCTTCAAGACGTTCCTGCACGGCCTTCAGGACTCGCTAAATCCCAGCATCACCGAGCAGGACGCGGTCGAGATGATCGCCCAGCACATCATCACCGTCCCGGTGTTCGACGCCCTATTCGGAGACTTTGAGTTTGCGAAGTCGAACCCCGTGTCCGTCGCCATCGAACGTTTCCTTGGTGTGCTCGAAGAGCATAAGATCGAGGAGGCGTCGGATTCCGAGGTCCTCGACGACGTGTATGCGAGCGTGCGCCGCCGCGCGGCCGCCATCCAGTCGGATGCGGCGCGCCAGCAGCTCATCCGCGACCTCTACGAGAAGTTCTTCAAGGTCGCGTTCAAGGCGACCTCGGACAAGATGGGCGTCGTCTACACCCCGACCGAGATCATCGACTACATCCTTCGCGAGCCCGACCGCGTTCTCAAGCGCGAGTTCGGCCAGTCGCTTGCCGACGACCGCGTGCATATCCTGGACCCCTTCGCGGGCACGGGCTCGTTCATGGCGCACCTCATCGAGAGCGACCTCATCCCCGACGAGAAGCTCAAGCGCAAGTACACCCGTGAGATCCACTCCAACGAGATCCTGCTGCTCGCGTACTACATCATGACGGTGAATATCGAGTACGCCTACCATGCCCGCATGGGCGGCGGCTATCAGCCATTCGAGGGCGCGGTGCTCACCGACACGTTCCAGATGACCGAGGAGTCGAACACGCTCGACGATGAGGTGTTCTACGACAACACGGACCGCGTGCGCATCCAGAACGCGCTCCCGATCCGGGTGATTGTGGGCAACCCCCCATACTCGGTGGGCCAGACGAGCGCCAACGACAACAACCAGAACGAGAAGTATCCGACGCTCGACAGTCGCATCGCGCAGACGTATGTTGCGAAGACAACTGCGACCAATAAAAACTCCCTGTACGATTCTTACATCCGAGCGTTCAGGTGGGCGAGTGACCGAATCAAGGATAAGGGCATCGTCTGTTTCGTTAGCAACGGGGGCTGGGTCGACGGGTCCTCGTCCAACGGGTTTCGTCGCTCGCTCGTCGAGGAGTTTAATAGCATCTATGTCTTCAACCTTAAGGGGAACCAGAACACTTCAGATTGGAAGCGCGAGGGTGTCAAGGTCTTTGATGCTGGCGCGAAAATCGGTGTCGCTATAACCATGCTGGTCAAGAATCCAGATTCTAAAGAGCGTGGCGTTATCCACTACCACGATATTGGCGACTATCTAAGCCGCGAGGACAAGTTGAATCTGATTCGCGATTTTGCGGTCAATGGCGACATGGAATGGTCGATTATCAGGCCTGACAGATACGGTGACTGGCTGAATCAGCGAGACGATTCGTTTTATGAATTCGCACCGCTGGGAGTAACGAAGAGGAAGCCCCCCTACGGTCTATTTACCATCTGGTCTGCGGGCCTTAAAACGCAGCGCGACCCTTGGGCGTGGGGATTTTCTCGTTCGAAAGTGCAGGAACAAATGGAGCGCCTGCTATCGAACATGGACGCTGAGATTCAAACCGCGAAGGGCGAAGGGCGCGCAATTGAATATGATCCGACCCGCTTCAGCTGGACGCGGCGTATGGAGGATGCTGCTAGGAAGGGAGAGCGGCTGGTCTATAACTGTGACGCGGGCGTATGGGGGGCGTATCGGCCGTTCTTTACCCATTGGTTTTACTACCACCGGGTGATCAACCAAAGCCCCTACCCCCCCCCCCGCCTTTCCCCTCGCGCGTTAAGCGGGTGGTAAAAGGCCGAAAGGACCTACCAGCAGCCCGATATCCTCTCAAAGATAACGGGAAAAGGCGGGGCCGAAATGACCTACCAGCAGGACTCCTTCCGTTGCTTGGATAATTTGGTCATTACGGTTCAAGGAAATGAAGCGGTGCCGTTTTACGCATTGATTTATGATTCGATTCCCAGTCTGACCGCTCATGGCGGAAATCAGTGTTTCCCTCTGTTCTGGTATGAAGAAAAGCAAGTTGGGATGAATCTCTTCAGCGGAAATGGCCGTGCTGCTTCTGGTGACCAGACGTCTCTTTATGGTAATGAGGCGCCTTGTGTCGAACGGTCCTATACGCGCCACGATGCCATCACTGATGAAACCCTTAAGGTTTTCCGTGATGCTTATCCGCACGCGTTTCCGAACCGCTACAAGAAGGACGGAGGCATCGAGCTCACCAAGACCGATATCTTTTATTACGTCTACGGCATCCTGCACTCTCCTGAGTATCGCAAACGCTTCGAGTCGAATCTCAAGAAAGAGCTGCCGCGCATCCCGCTCGCTGCGGACTTTGCCAGGTTTTCGGAGGCGGGACGAAAACTCGCCCATCTTCATCTCGATTACGAGGAAATTGACCCATGGGCATCGATTGTCGAGGACGGTGACTCGGTGAACCCTGGCCGTACGGTCAAGATGGCATTCGGCAAGTGCAAGAAGGACGAGGGGCATCCCAAGGGCCAGGACATGACCGTCCTCAAGGTCGCCGAGAACATGACGCTGCGCGGTATCCCGCTTGGGGCATACGAGTACGTCGTTAATGGGCGCTCGGCCATCGGCTGGCTCATGGATCGCTATCAGGTCCGCAAGGACAAGGCGTCGGGCATCGTCAACGACCCCAACGACTACAGCGACGACCCGCGCTATATCGTCGACCTGGTCGAGCGCGTCGTGACCGTGTCGATGGAGACCATCGCTATCGTTAACGAGTTGCCAGCCCTGAACGAGAAGGCCCAGCCTGCCGACTGGCCCGCCGCATGGAAGGTGAAGTAACAGCTGAAGGGGATTCATGATTCGCGAATAGCGACGTTGCATATTGGGGTTGATGAACATCGCCCGATAGCGTGTCGCCGCGGGACGGATGGTTATCACAACTGCCCGGTTCTCGAAGGAGGCACGACGCTATGCAGAAGGTCTACTCGGCCAGACGGTCGTGCTCGTCGACGGCCCCGCGCTCGCCGGCCTCATGATCGACTACGGTGTCGGCGTGAGCACAAGGCAGGTTTACGAAATCAAGGCCGTGGACACGGACTTCTTCGAAGAATAGCGAGCAAGCGGCTACCTCGCGCCCTTCCGCCCGTTGCACTTCGAGCAGAGCACCTGCAGATTAGACGGCACGGTCTTACCGCCCCTAGCGACCGGCACGATATGGTCGATGTGCAATCCAACACCATCGGGCATGTACTTCCCGCACATCTGGCAGGTGTAGTTGTCCCTTCGCGCTATCTGCTCGCGCAGCTGTTTAGTCATCAGCTTCCGCTGGTTGCGAGCATGGTAATCCCTGAGCGTCGCTTCGTCGTTAATGGCGGCGAGGCGGTTTCGCCTGTTCACAACCCAGTCCCAGCTCACGGCCATCACGCTATCGTCCACGGACACCTTGTAGGACGTCTTCACGTAGTTCCTCTGCCTGTAGCGTGTCTGCTCACGGCACGTGACAAACTGGAACGCGTGCGCGTCGTCGAGTGTCTCGGCGTATTGCCGCTCCCGGCGCTTCCGCAGGCTGCAGGTCTTCAGGTATTCCTCCTGCTGTGCCTTCCACTCCTGGATGTAGGAGCGCTCCGCGACTATCTTTTCCCAGTTGGCGGGCTCGAGCATAAAGCGATCTATCAGGTCGTCGATCTTCACGTTGCGCCTGCCGGAGACATCGAACCGCTCGACGAAGTATGGGTAGTGAAAGGGATTCGCCAGGACTCTTCGCACCAGAGAGACGACGCAGCAGATGAGAACAATCGAGACAACGGCCGCAACGATGTAGGGAAGCAGATCGACGGCGACGA
>CAJJZO010000176.1 GCA_905197585.1 uncultured Collinsella sp. | reverse complement strand
ATCTGCTCGACGCAGGCATTAAGGTCAATTACATGCACTCTGATACGGCGACAATGGACCGTGTCGAGATCCTGCGAACGCTGCGCGAGGGCAAGATCGATGTTCTCGTTGGCATCAACCTGCTTCGCGAGGGCTTGGATCTCCCCGAGGTCTCACTGGTGGCAATTCTCGATGCCGATAAGGAAGGCTTTTTGCGCAACCGCCGTTCGCTGATTCAGACGATTGGCCGTGCGGCCCGTAACGCCGATGGTGAAGTCATCATGTATGCAGACGTTGTGACCGATTCGATGAAAGAGGCCATCGAGGAGACGCAGCGCCGTCGCGAGATTCAGATGGCATATAACGAAGAACATGGCGTTGTGCCCAAGACGGTGCGCAAGGCCATCAACGACATCTCAAGTTTTATTGCCGAGGCCGAAAAAACTGTGGGCTCCAAGGGACGCTCGAAGGGCGACTCTCTTGGCCATGGCGCATTCTATACGCCCGATGAGTCGGGCGAGGGCGGTGTGCCGGAAACGGTGGCGCCCGAGCAGACACTTGCGGAGCAGTTGGAAGAACTGCCGCATGACGAGCTTGTGCGGATCGTCGAAACCATGGAAGAGGATATGCGTAACGCTTCTGCCGCTATGGACTTTGAGGAGGCGGCGCGCCTGCGCGATGCCGTCGTTCAGATTCGGGCGATGCTCGAGGGTGCGTCTGAGGACGAGACGATCGAGCGCTTACGCTCGCAGGCCCGCAAGGGTTCCACGTTCGCATCGGGCAGAAAACGCCAGGGTGCACGGTTTAAGAAATAGCGAACAGGCCCCGAGTTCCCTGTGGAGCTCGGGGCCTGTGTCTTTTGCGCACTGGAATTCGTGCGTTAGAGGTCCGCGATCAGGGCTTCGGCACAACGGATGCCGTCGGTGGCCGCGCTCATGATGCCGCCGGCATATCCAGCTCCCTCACCACAAGGGTAGAGGCCCGGGGTCGACACGGCATGGCACGTTCGGTCTCGGGTGACAGTGACCGGTGAGCTCGAACGAGTCTCCACGCCGGTAAGAACGGCATCGGGACGGTCGTAGCCTCGTAGCTTTTTTCCGAGTAGGGGAAGTCCCAGGCGGAGCGACTCGACGATATGCTGCGGCAGGGCTTCGTCAATTGTCGTCCAGGTCACACCGAGCGGATAGGTGGGCTTTACCTTTCCGGGCGCCTTGCTGGCGCGTCCTGCGAGGAAATCTCCGACGAGTTGTGCCGGTGCGTTCCAGTTGGAACCGCCCAGGCGATAGGCGGCCGCCTCGCAGGCGCGCTGGAGCTCGATGCCGGCGAGCGGGTCATCGTTGGGAAGGTCCTCAGGCGTGACGTTAACGAGCAGGGCGGCGTTTGCGTTGCGTCCGTCGCGGGCATTGAGGCTGGCGCCGTTGACGCACAGGTGGCCCTGCTCGGAAGAGGCGGCGACAACCTGCCCGCCGGGGCACATGCAAAACGAGAACACGCTGCGGCCGTTGGGAAGATGGGCGACGAGCTTGTAGGGGGCTGCTCCGAGGGCAGGATGTCCCGCCAAGGCTCCATATTGGGCTCGGTCGATGTCGCGCTGCGGATGCTCGATGCGAACGCCCATGGCAAAGGTCTTTTGTGCGAGGGCCACGTTGTGGTCCTTAAGGAGCTCAAAAATATCGCGAGCAGAATGCCCACAGGCGAGGATGAGGTGCTTTGTTTCGATTGGCTCGTAAGCGGCGTCTTGGGACGATTGGACATCGATACCGGTGATGGCGCCAGACGCGTCGATGTGAATGTCGACGAGCTTTGTTCGATAACGGACGACACCTCCGAGCTGCTCGGTGCGCTGGGATATAGCGGTGACAACCTTGGGAAGGATGTCGGAGCCAATGTGCGGCTTGGCATCCCACAGAATATCGCGGGGCGCGCCCGCCTCGACGAAGGTTTCGAGGATAAGGCGATGGGCGGGATTTTTGGTTCCCGTATTGAGCTTGCCGTCCGAGAAGGTCCCCGCGCCGCCCAGGCCAAACTGGATATTGCTCTCGGGGTCGAGAATGCGCTCCTTTAGAAAGAGATCGATCGCATGCGAGCGGCGAAATGCTGGGTCGCCGCGCTCGATGAGCAAGGGCTTAAGACCCGCTTCGGCAAGGGTGAGTGCAGCGAAAAGGCCAGCGCATCCGGCGCCGACAACGACAGGGCATTCTTGAGGTGCGGCGGAGACGGGGGAGGGGAATGAGGGCCCATCGTCCTCTATCGCGCGTACGCGCGAGCGGTCACGCTCGGCGACGCTGTCGACCGCTTCTCGCTCGAGGTGGGGACTAGTCAGCTCAACACGAAAGCTCAGGATAAAATGGACGTCTCGTTTTTTGCGAGCGTCGATTGACTTGCGGTGGAGCTCGATGGACTTGATCTCGGAGTCCTTGCAACGTAGGACGCGCTTGGCGACTCGCTTGCCAACAATGAGGCAGGTATTTTCATCGCCGGCTTCATCGAGCGACGCGTTGACTTGGGTGATTTCGATCATCGAGGTCTCCTTAGAGGCAAGAAAGAGGCCGTCCGGTATCCCAGACGGCCCGAATGCGTTTTTGATTATAGACTGCGCGGCTACAGGCTGCTTGCAGCGCGAATGCCCGAGAGCCATGCCCACGCAAGGTTAAAGCCTCCGCAATCGGCGTCGATGTCGAGCGCTTCGCCGCAGACGTAAAGCGGGGCGTCGACAACGCTGCGCGCGCGTAGACTGGGTGTTGAGATGCTCTCGACAGATATGCCACCACGCGTGACCTGCGCCGAGCGCTCCTCGGCTGTTCCCTCGACGAGCAGCTTAAAGTGTTTGAGGATTGAGACCAGATGGATGACATCGTTGGAGCCTGGATGGCACTGCTCGAACGCCGTGCAGACGACGCGGGAGAGTTGCGGGGCGAGCATGCCGTCGAGCCAACGAGGATCGCGGGGCGAAAAGCCACCGAGCAGCTCAACGCGCCGGTTGAGCATATCGAGCATCTCGTCTTTGGAGAGGTCGGGGAAAACGTCGAGCAGGATCGTATCGCCGCGCTGGATACGACGGGAGAGGTTGAAGACAGCGACGCCCGAGATACCGAAGGTTCGAAACAGGACTTCACCGTCTTCGTGCCAGAGCTCATTATGATTGCGGGCGAGCGTCAAGTGGGCGCGGACGCGCAGGCCATCCAACGTCTTGAGTGCCGCCCGATCGCCGACGACCGTTGCCGATACGGGGCAGAGGATGGGGCGCAGCGAAGTGAGGGGGAGGCGAAACGTATCGGCGATACCGGTGGGGTTGCCACCCGTGGCGATAATTACGGCATGTGCCTCCAGGGCCTCGTTCTTGCGAGGGACATCGGCGAGCGCTTTCCGAAGCGAGCGGAGCTCCGATTTTCGGTCGTCGTGCTTTTTTGCCTTGAGCGCCCGCGCTGGACGGTCTATTTGGAGTGTCCAGCCTTCGGAAGCTTTGTGCGCCGAGGCAACGTTGGCTCCGCAGATTAAGGTGATACCCAGGCGATCGCAGACGTTGAGAAGCGCGTCGCGCACCGATTCGGCGCGAAGGGAGCGCGGGTACAGCCGGCCTTCCTCGGAGGTTGTCATGATGCCCAGCGAGGAGAAGAAACCCATAAGCTCTTGTTCGGGCTGGGGGCCCATGACGGATTCGACGAATGCGGGGTGGTTATACCGCTGAGGATCAATCGATTCGTTGGAGAGGTTGCAGCGGCCGTTGCCGGTCGCAAGGAGCTTAAGGCCGCAGGCGACATCGCGCTCAACGATGCAGACGCTTTTGCCAGCGCGTGCGGCCGTAATGGCGGGGGGGGGGGCGGGGGGCCCCCCCCCCGCCCCCCCCGGGGGGGGGGGGGGGGGGGTGGGGGGGGGGGGGGCGGGGGGGGGGGGGGGGGGGGGTGGCGGGGGGGGGGGGGGCGGC
>CAJJZO010000175.1 GCA_905197585.1 uncultured Collinsella sp. | reverse complement strand
CCGTTCTCGACAACGGGCAGGACCAGGAAGCCACCGTGAGGCGCCGGATCGTGAACGTTGAACATAATGGTCAGGATCGAAGCGATAGAAGAACCGAGCATCATGATGGGCATGACGGGCCAGATGTTCTTGGTCATGAACGGAATGGCGCCCTCGGTGATGTGGGTGCAACCAAGGATGAGGTTGACGACACCGGCGTCATGGTCCTCCTGGCTGAAGTACTTCTTGCCGACAACGACGGCGAAGGTGGTGATCAGCGGCGGAACGATGCAGGCGGCGGAAACGGCAGCCATGAAGTTGGTGCCGAAGTTGTAGGTATCGGTGCCAACACCGGCGGCGAGAGCCTCGGTGAGCATAGCGGTACCGGTGACATAAGCAGCCTTGTTGACCGGGCCACCCATGTCAAAGGCGCACATGCAGCCGATAGCAAGACCCAGGACAACGGCGCCAGAGGCGGACAGGCCCTTGAGGAAGTCCATCATGGCGGTGTTGATGGCAGCCATGGGGCCGGAAATGCCGAGCATGACCAGGCCGACGATAGCCGTCGAGAACAGC
Source organism: uncultured Collinsella sp. (assembly GCA_905197585.1). Classification (GTDB taxonomy): domain Bacteria; phylum Actinomycetota; class Coriobacteriia; order Coriobacteriales; family Coriobacteriaceae; genus Collinsella. The sequence continues at coordinate 3,356 of CAJJZO010000175.1, read as the reverse complement.
GGGTACAGGAAGATAGCCTTGAGGCCGTCCAGGTTCTTGGGCAGACCGGCAAAGACCTTCTCGAGCAGCAGGATGACATAACCGGCAAGGAAGCCGCCGACGATGCCGCCCAGGAAGCCGAAGCCCACGCCGGCGCCACCGGCGTCGATCATGCCGGTCTCGGCGTTAACAGGCAGGCCCTGGATGGCGATCATACCGGCAACGAAGCCGGGGACGAGCGCCGGGCGCTTGCCGATGGATTCGGCGATGTAGGCGGAAAGCACCGGAACCATGAGGTTCATGGCGATGCCGCCGATGATCTTGAGCATCGCAGCAAAGCTGTTGTAGTCAGACGCCGTCGAATCGAAGGACGTAATGCCCCACAGGAACGAGACAGCGGTCAGAACACCACCAGCAACAACGAAGACCAGCATGTGGCTGACGCCGTTCATGAGGTGCTTGTAGATGATGTGGCCGATGGACTCCTTCTCCTCGACCTCATCCTCGATATCGGCAGCAGCTGCAACCGTGTCGTCACCCTTGGCGGCGAGCGCGCGGTCAATCAGCTTACCGGCGGCCTCAACGGACAGGGCCTTGGAAACACCAACGGAAACCATGGGCTTGCCGGCGAAACGCTCAGCCTGGACATCCTTGTCGGCTGCGACGACGACGGCCTTGGCACCAGCGATCTCACTCTTGGTGAGCTCGTTCTCGACACCGACCTGGCCATGAGTCTCAACCTTAATGGTCAGACCGCGCTCGGCAGCTGCCTTCTCCAGCGCCTCCTTCGCCATGAAGGTGTGCGCAATGCCGGTCGGGCAACCGGTCGCGGCGATGATGTCAAACTTAGCCATGTGTCCCTCCTTCTTGAGTACAGCGCCCGCGGGCCCTCCCCGACACGCGCTTCGATGCGCATTTTTCCACAACTGAAAGATACCAACCTACCGTCCGCGTGAGAAGAGACAAGGTGCAATTCTCCGGTGAAAGGTTCTTTCATAACCGTAAACGGTAGGTGAAAGTTTACCATCAACACTTGAAACGGCAAGGTGTATCTTGTAATTGAAAATCCCCCTATACTATGGCATTACAAAACGAGTCCGATTTTCATGCCAACCAGGAGCCATCCATGACCGATAGTAGCAAGAGCGCACTTTCCCTCATTAGCACCCATCAGGGATACAGCGAGTCCGAGCAGCGCATTGTCGACTATATATTGGAGCACCAGTCCGAGGCGCCACGCCTCACGGCCGCTCAGCTCTCGCGCGCCGCTGCCACGTCCGAGGCGACCGTTTCGCGCTTCTGCCGCAAGCTTGGGTTTGGCAGCTTCCGCAGCTTTCAGTTTTCGTTGGCGAGGGATTTGGAAAGCCAGCGCAACGAGGGCCTGACCGACGAGGTCTCGCTCGACAATATGGAGCAGAGCCTCAAGAACATCCTGGCTGCCAAGGTGAGCGAGCTTAATGCAACCATCGACGGTATCGACCACGATACGCTGGCGGCTGTTGTGCATGCCCTTAAGCATGCAGGGATTATTGAGTTTGCGGCTGTGGGCAATACGAACGCGGTCGCGCTCGATGCGACGTTTAAGTTTTCGCAGCTGGGCCTGCGCTGCATGGCGAGCACCATTAGCGAGACATCAATCGGCTTTGCGCTCACGTTGCGCCCGGGTGACGTCATCGTGCTAATCTCAAACTCCGGCAAATCGCGCCGACTGAATCGCATGGCAAAAGCGGCTCGCGACTGCGGCGCAACCGTAGTCGTTATCAGCAGCGACAGCAAATCCCCGCTCGCGCGCCTGGCAGACTACACGTTTAATACCGTCAACCACGAAGCGCTGCTGACGACGGGAGACTTTGCGTTCTCCAAGATCAGCGCCACGATGATCATCGAAGTCATCTACAACTTCCTGCTGCCCGAGATTGAAGACGCTCGCGAGCATATCAGCTACTACGAGGAGCTCATCCAGCCGGATAAGGTTGTGGAGTAAAACGCGTAGTGGGACATAAATATCAGTCTATTTGTCCCACCAACACCGCTGATACGATCTAACCTCGAGCTTCTTCCAGCATCTGCTTTGCGTGGGCCAAGCTTGCCTCGGACTGATCGCCACTCAACATGCGGGCGATCTCGGCGGTACGCGCTTCGCCGGTTACCTCGTCCAAATGCGTCTGGGGAACATCGCCCGGTTCCTTGCTGACGACATAATGCTTGTCAGCCATGACGGCAACCTGCGCCAAGTGGGTTACGACAATCACCTGATGCGTAGCGGCGAGATCTGCCAGCACGCCCGCAAGTGCACGCGCCGTGGAGCCACCGACACCAGCATCGACCTCGTCAAACACCAGCGTATCAACACCGTCCGCGTTACCGAGGACAACCTTGCTCGCCAGCATGACGCGGCTTAGCTCACCGCCCGACGCAATTCGACGCAAGGGGCGCGGCGTCAAACCGGCACCGCTGCGGTATAGCAGCTCGTAGCTCGAAGGACCAACGGGCGTCCACTCAGCACGGGGAAGATCGCGCGACTCCCAGACGAGCTCGGCGCCGCCCATCTCCAGGCGAGCCATCTGGCGGCCAACCTCGTGGCAGAAGCGCGGGGCCGCCGTATTGCGAGCGCGCTTAAGTGCCTTGGCAGCGGCAAACAACTCGCGCTCGGCGCTCCCGAGTGCCTCACGCGCCTTTTTGATCTGTTCATCGCCATCATCGACCAAGGACAGCAGTTCTTGCGAGCGATCGCGCATGGCAAAAACATCGTCCATGGTGGGACCCCACTGACGCAACAGACCCTTGAGGTCGGAATACCGCTCACGCATGCGAGCGAGCTCGCGCGGGTCGAAGGCGACGGCATCGCGATAGGTACGAAGCTCGTTCGCGCAATCCTCAAGGGAGATACAGGCATCCGAAAGTGCATCGGCAATGTCGCCCAGTTTGCGATCGACGGTAGCCATTCGGGAAAGCTCTGCCACAGCACTGTTCACGGCATCGAGCGCTCCCCCTTCAGAGGCAAGCGATGCATGGGCATCGTTAGCGGTGGCAACCAGTACCTCGGCATGTTCGGAGCGCGGCAGCAGTTCCTCGAGTTCCTCATACTCGCCCGGCTTAGGGTCGACCTCGCCGATGCGCTCGAGGGCAAAGCGCGCCTCCTCGACGCGGCTCCCCTGCGCACGCGAGGCCTCTTCGACGCGACGGACCTCCTTAGCGGCCGCGCGCGAGGCTTTAAAGCAAGCACGGTAGTGCTCGAGCGCCTCGAGCGCAGAGCGCCCCGCCCACGCATCGACCATCGCAACGTGATGCGCCGGATCGAGCAAGCGCTGGTGCTCGTGCTGGCCGCACAGATCCATCATCACGCCAACGCGCTCCGAAAGCTCGCGCACGCTGGC
>CAJJZO010000174.1 GCA_905197585.1 uncultured Collinsella sp. | reverse complement strand
TCGTGAACCTGTTCACCCCGACCTCCGGCGCCATCATGGGCGGTCTCGCCCTGGCCAAGATCGAGTGGACGACCTGGCTCAAGTTTGCCCTTAAGCTCATCGTCGCTCTCTCCGTCGTCTGCGCCGTCATCCTGACCGTCGCCTGCGTGCTGATCTAAGTACCCAACGGGTACCCCACGGAAACCTTGACGATCCTGTAAAGGATCACCTGGTCATCGTCTGTCCGGTGGGGTCAACCCACCGGTAGACTCCTACCTTTAGCCCCCTCCCGTTCCGTGCGCGGGAGGGGGCGCTCTTGTGTTCCGGCGTTTTACCAAACGCCGGAACCACTCGACGCTGCGCCTATGGGTTCCGTCGTTCTAACGAACGGCGGATCGGTTGACGCTGCACGGGCACCAGGGCGACAACTTGTCATTCAAAGAGGCCGGCATGACCAAAAGGTCTATGCCGGCCTCTTTTCATGCCAATTTGTTCGCCCTGGTGTTCGTTCGCTGACTTATGCTCCACCTGCGATGTTGCCGATGTTGGTGCGGAGCGTTTTGGTTTCTGCGCCAACTTAGCGTGGTGGGGCGGTGCGTTTGGGGTAGATCGTTTGGGGCGGTGGGCGTGTTTGGTTGGTGCCTGTTGATGGTCTGGGTATCGAGGAGGGCGGGCTCCGTTATAATCGCCTAGAACATTAATTGGAAACGGGACGGGAGCCATACATGCGCCAGGGTTTCGACAACGCGAAATATATCGAGCTGCAGGCCGCTCATATTAAGGAGCGCATCTCGCAGTTTGGCGGCAAACTCTATTTGGAGTTTGGCGGCAAGCTGTTTGACGACTATCACGCGAGTCGCGTGCTGCCGGGTTTTGAACCGGACAGCAAGTTCCGCATGCTCAAGAGCATCGCCGACGATGTCGAGGTTATCATCGCGATCAACGCGAACCACATCGAGAAAAACAAGGCTCGTGGTGACCTGGGCATTACCTATGACGAGGATGTGCTGCGCCTGGTTGACCTGTTCCGCGGCAACGGCTTTGCCGTCGCGGCTGTGGTCATCACCCAGTACGCTGGCCAGCCTGCTGCTGATGTGTTCCGCAACCGCCTGAACGCGCTCGGTATTCCCGCCAAGCTGCACTATCCCATCGAGGGGTATCCGCACGATGTCGATCTGATCGTGTCCGACGATGGCTACGGCAAGAACGAGTTTGTCGAGACCACGCGTCCGCTCGTCGTGGTCACCGCTCCCGGCCCCGGCTCAGGCAAGCTCGCCACTTGCCTCTCGCAGCTCTATCACGAGCACAAGCACGGCACCGCCGCCGGCTACGCCAAGTTCGAGACTTTCCCGGTCTGGAATCTGCCCCTCACGCATCCGGTCAACATCGCCTATGAGGCAGCAACGGCCGATCTCGACGATGCCAATATCATCGACTCCTTCCACTTGGAGGCCTACAACAAGACCACGGTCAACTACAACCGCGACGTCGAGGCCTTCCCGGTGGTCCGTGCTCTGATGGAAAAGATCCTGGGCAAGAGCCCCTATCAGAGTCCTACGGACATGGGCGTCAATATGGTCGGCTTTGCCATCACCGATGACGATGCCTGCCGCGACGCTTCCAAGATGGAGATCGTCCGCCGCTACTTTACCGCGGTCGAAAATGTGCGCCGTACCGGCGTGGGCGATGAGCAAGTCGACCGTCTCAAGATTATCATGAAGAAAGCCGGCATCGATAAGAACTACTCACCGGCGCGCTCGGCGGCCCTCACCAGGGAGCAGCTGACGGGTGGTCCCGTGGGTGCCATGGTCATGCCCGATGGCTCCGTGGTGACCGGTAAGACCTCCACGCGCCTGGGCGCCGCAAGTTCGCTCATTATGAACGCCCTCAAGCACGTCTCGGGCGTCGACCTTGAGCTCGAGGTTATCAGCGATGAGGCGATCGAGCCCATCAGCAAGCTCAAGACGCATTTCCTGGGCAGCAAAAACCCGCGCCTCCACACCGACGAGACGCTTATGGCGCTGTCGATCACCTCGGCCACGAGTGAGACGGCCGCTCGCGTCCTTTCGGGCCTGGAGCAGCTGCGCGGTTGCGATGCCTTCTTTAGCGTGATTATCTCGCCGACGGACGAGACGGTACTGCGCAAACTGGGTATCAATGTGTGCTGCGAGCCCAAGTTTGAGCGCCGCGGTTTCTTCCATCGCTAAGTTTGAAGCACCGCGGTAATTGCATTGCATTTTGGCCGTATCGGGTTAGCGCCCGGTACGGCTTTTTGATCAATAAAGCGCCTATTTCGGCGAAAAATAGCCGTTTACCTGCCTAGAAACAATTTGAGCGGTATACAATAACCATAACTGTTTCATCCTTAGCGGGATGCCGCATGATGGATATTACCTGCCATCGTGAGGTGTGTCGGTCGCGCACGGCGCGTTAGATGCTCGTGCTCGGTTTGAGGAGGCTGCTATGGCGGGCAAGGGTCGTGCGAGTGTCAACGATATGAAGCGTGTCGAGGTGCTGGTGTTGATGGAGATCGACCAGCAAACCGAAGACAATGGCGGGCCGTATGGTTTCTCGCGCAAAACGCTTGCCGAGCGCGTGGGGGTTTCGCCGTATCGTGCCCGCGCCGCAATCGATCGCTTGGATTCCGAAGGCATGATTGATGTCGTCTCGCGTTATAGCGACGACGGCGGTCAGCTTGCAAATGGCATTTGCCTCACCGAACGTGGCGAGTGGTATCTTGAGGGCGTCCGTACCGGCATGCTCGTTCAAGAAATGCTTGAGGACGAGGTTGCTGATCGATAGCAGCATGTAACCCTTGCCATAGCGACGCCGCCTGGGAAACCGGGCGGCGTTTTGTTTCAAGATTGAGAAATGCAATCGCACGCGAGAAAAATTGCGAACGGTCCGCGGCGCGAGTATTACAATGAAGACCCGTAAGATGTGGATAAACAACTTCTACGGGAAGCGCAGGTAACTCAATATGACCAAGCATGTGTTCGTAACCGGTGGCGTGGTTTCGTCCCTGGGCAAGGGTATCACCGCGGCCTCGCTGGGCCGTCTGCTCAAGTCGCGTGGCTACAAAGTAACGATGCAGAAGGCCGACCCGTATCTGAACGTCGACCCCGGTACCATGAGCCCCTTCCAGCATGGTGAGGTCTTCGTTACCGAGGATGGTTACGAGTCCGACCTGGACCTGGGTCATTACGAGCGCTTTATTGATGAGAACCTGACCCGCGATTCCAACTTTACGACCGGTGCCATCTACAAAAGCCTAATCGCCCGTGAGCGTCGCGGCGACTTTTTGGGCGGTACCGTGCAGGTGATTCCCCACGTCACCAATGCCATTAAGGACAAGTTCCGCCGCATCGAGGAGCAGACCGGCTCCGATGTGGTCATCACCGAGCTGGGCGGCACGATCGGCGACATCGAGTCGCAGCCGTTTGTTGAGGCCATCCGCCAGTACCGCAAGGAGGCCGGCCCCGAGAACGTCTGCTACATCCACGTGTCACTCGTTCCTTATATCGCCGCCGCCCACGAGGTCAAGACCAAGCCCACGCAGCATTCCGTCAAGGAGCTCCGCAGCTTTGGTATCCAGCCCGATATCATCGTGCTGCGCTCCGACCACCATATCGATGACGCTATCCGCGGAAAGATCGCAAGCTTCTGCGACGTCGACACCGATTGCGTCTTTACCAACGAGGATTGCGCGAGCATTTACGATGTTCCCCAGCTGCTTGCCGAGCAGGACTTTGACCTGCGCATTTGCGAGCGCCTGGGTCTGGATCCGCGTGAGCGCGACATGAGCGAGTGGAACGAGTTCCTGCGCAAACAGAATCACGCCAACCATCACGCCGACAAGGTGAAGATCGCCGTCGTGGGTAAGTACACGCAGCTGCCCGATGCGTACCTGTCGGTTATCGAGGCCCTGCACCATGCGGGCGTCTTCTACGATCGCCATGTGGACGTCCAGCTGGTCGACGGCGAGAGCCTCGACGC
>CAJJZO010000173.1 GCA_905197585.1 uncultured Collinsella sp. | reverse complement strand
ACTCTATGGACGGTATCGTTTTATAAGAGCGAGTTAGAGCGCTGTTATGTGCTTCGCGGTGCACGTCGTGGGGTAGAATCAGAACCGTGTCTTGGTACCGCCCGGGCGGTACCATTCTTTTGGTATTCATGCACTATGAGAGGAAGCGCTATGGACCGCTCCGAAATCTTCGACAAGATCGCCGAGGTCGCTGCTGACGTTCTGGGCGTCGATGTTGCCGAAATTAGCGATGAGACCACCTTTGACGACCTCGATGCCAACTCGCTCGAGCGCCTGCAGCTGGTTACGGCTATCGAGGACGAGTTCAACCTCGAGATCGATGACGAGACCCTACTCTCGCTCAACTCTGTCGCCGACGCCGTCGACGCGATCGAAAACGCCAGGGAGGCCTAGGTCTTGGCTTTGTCTGAACGACTTACGCGCGCCCAGGAAATCTTGGGCCACGAGTTCAATAATAAGGTGCTGCTGCGCGCGGCGCTTACGCATCCCTCGGCAGTCGAGGGCCAGCCGGTTTCTGCCAGCTATGAGCGCCTTGAGTTCTTGGGCGATTCCATTTTGGGCGCTGTGGTTGCACGCTCCCTGTTTGAGTCCTATCCTGAGTTTGACGAGGGCAAGCTCACGCGCCTGAAGGTGTCGCTTGTCTCGGGCGCTACGCTGTCCGAGGTTTCTCACGAGCTGGGCATCGACGACATCATCATCTTTGGTGCCTCCGAGACCGGTACCGGTGCGCGCGGCCTGCATTCGGCGCTCGAGAACGTCTACGAGTCGCTCGTGGGCGCACTGTACCTGGATGCCGGCTGGGACGTTGCGGCGGAGTTTATCCATCGTACGCTTAAGCCGCATTTGGCTTCCGAGCGCGCCGAGCATCCCGCGAACCCCAAGTCGTTTTTGCAGGAGTGCGTGCAAGCCGACGGTCACGAACCCCCGGCGTACAAGCTCGTTGGCTCCGAGGGCCCGGCGCATGCGCCCACCTTTACCGCCGTGGTGTTGATCGATGGTATTCGTCAGGGTCGCGGCTCCGGCTCCTCAAAGAAGGAAGCCGAGGGAGCCGCCGCGCTCGAAGCGCTCGACCGCATGGGTTACACCACCAACGGCGTGATTCTGAACAAGAAGCACGTGTAAGCGAGGAACCGTGTATCTCAAGTCCCTCACGCTCAAAGGGTTCAAGTCGTTTGCCGACCGCGCCCATATGACGTTTGAGCCGGGCCTGACCGTCATCGTCGGTCCCAACGGCTCGGGAAAATCGAACATCTCTGACTCGATTCTGTGGGTCCTGGGCGAGCAGAGCGCCAAGCAGCTGCGCGGCCAGGCCATGGAGGACGTCATCTTCTCGGGCTCGTCGGCTCGCAAACCGGTGGGTGTTGCCGAGGTCACGCTGGTGCTCGATAACTCGGACCATATGCTGCCCGTCGATTTTGACGAGGTCGCCATCACCCGTCGTATGTATCGCTCGGGCGAAAGCGAGTACCTCATCAACTCGAGCCCGTGCCGCCTGATGGACATTCAGGACATCTTGCACGATTCGGGCCTGGGCAAGGATACACATTCCATCATCAGCCAGGGCAAGCTCGATGCCATCTTGCAGAGCCGCCCTGAGGAGCGCCGTGCCCTCATCGAGGAGGCCGCCGGCATCTCCAAGCACAAGCGCCGCAAGGAGCGTGCGCTCAAAAAGATTAAGTCGATGGACGAGCACCTGACGCGTGCCCGCGACATCAATAAGGAGATTGCCCGCCAGCTGCGGCCGCTGGAGCGTCAGGTCGATCGCGCGCGCAAGTACAAAGAGCTGTCCTCGCGTGCGAACGAGCTTACGCAGATGCTAGCCGTCGACGAGCTGCGTTCGCTGCAGTCGCAGTGGAACGACCTGGAGAGCCGTTCCAAGGAAGGCGCCGCCGAGCTGGAGCTTGCGCAGTACCGCTTGGGCGAAAAGGAGCGCGAGCTCGAGAAGCTTCAGGTCATGCTCGAGGAAAAGGGCCTGTTTGTGGGCGACCTGGGCGAGCAGCGCCGTCATATGCAAGATGTGGTCGGCCGCATTAACTCCGACATGCGCTTGCTCGAGGAAAAGGGCCACAACATGGTGTCGCGCCTGTCTGACATGCGCGTGCAGATTTCGAGCTCCGAGCATCAGCGACGTCGCGTGTTCGAGGAGCTCGAGGACGCGCGTGCGCAGCTTGAGGAAGTGACCGGTGCGCACATGCAGGCCCAGGAGGACGTCGACGCCGCTGGTCCTGCCGCCGCTGAGCTCCACGAGCGGCGCGTGGCGCTCGATAATCAGATTTCGCAGCTTACGCGTGAGCAACGCGATGTGCAGCGCGTGGCCGATAACGCCGCGCTCGAGCTTGCCAAGGTGAAGGACTCGCTGAGCAATGCCGAGGTCGAGGACAACATGTATGCCTCGCGCCTGGAGCAGATTGACGAGCAGCTCGAGGAGGTCATGGCCTCGCTCGAGAGCCGTCGCGACCGCGCCGAGGAGCTTGAGGGCGCTCTTGAGGAAGCGCGCCAGGCTCAGGTTGATGCGCGTGAGGCCACCGAGACGGCACGCGCGGCCCTGAAGGACCTGCGTGCCCGCGAGAGTGAGGCGCGCAACAAGCTATCCGAGGTGCGCTCGGAGCTTGCCAGCCAAAAGAAACTCGATGCCCGCATGGCCGACAGCTCGCCGCTCGTGAGCCGTCTGGTGGGTGCGCTGGGCGACGATGTCTTGGGTCGTCTGGGCGACGTGCTGGAGGCCCCGCGCGAGCTTGAGGGCCTGGTTGAGCAATTGCTCGCCGGCGATATCGATGCGCTGCTGTTTGATGACGCCGCCACGCTTGAGCGTGCCGGTCGTGCGGCTCTGGACCAAAAGAAGGCCTCGGGCGAAGCACTGCTGGTGGCGCGCGGCGTGAGCGGCTCTACCGCCGCTGAGGGCGCTGCCGGTACCCGCCTGGTTGATCGTCTGTCCGTGCGCGCAGGCTACGGACCCGTCGTCGAGGCGCTGCTCGGCGGCTATTACGTCGTTGACGATCTTGCTGCCGCGCTGTCGGCGCCGGTCGTTGAAGGCGTGACTTACGTGACCCCCGATGGCGCCCGCGTCGCCTGCGGCGGCCTGGTGCGCGTGGGGCTTGATGCCGGCGAGGCTTCGGGTGCCTTGGAGCGCAAGCGCCGCATCCGTGAGCTCGAGGGCCTGGAACCCGATCTGGCTGCCATCTTTGAGCATGCTTCGGACCAAGTCGTTGAGGCCAACGCTGCCGTCGAGGAGGCCCGTGCCGCCGAGGGCGATGCCGCCGGTGAGATCGCCCGTCTTGAGGGCGAGCGCCGCTCGCTGCTTTCCGAGATCGGCCGCTTGGAGCAAAGCGCCAACAATGCCGAGGTCGAGCGCGTGCGCACCTCCAAGCGCCGCGAGCAGGCCTCCGAAGCCGTTCGCGCTGCGCGCCCGCGCGTTGACGAGCTCACCCGTTCGCGTGACGAGGCCCGCGCGCAGGCAAGCGATCTGGGCTTGCAGATTTCTGAGGCCAACGACGAACTCGACCGCGTTCGCCGTGACGATTCCGAGGCTGCCGGCAAGCTCGCCGACGCCAAGGTTCGCCTAGCCCAGACGAGCGAACGCCTGCGTTCGCTGAAGGGCCGCGTGCCCGACCTGGAGCATCGTCTTGAGGGCATCGACCGTCGTATCCGCGGAACACGCCAGGCCTCGCGCTCGCTCGAGCTGCTGCGCCTGCGCGTCGATCCCATGCACGAACGCTATTCTGCCCTGTTGGAACGCGCGTCGGATTGGGCAGCGCGCCTGCGTGACCAGGCCTCTCTGGAGGAGGCGGACTCCGCTTCGCTCAAGAAGACCATCGAGGATGCCAAGGCAGAGGTTGCCCGCGCTAAGGAGCGAGTCGATACCGCCTCTGCCACGCAAAACGAGTTCAAGGTCGCGCGTGGCAAGCTCGAGGTGCAGGTCGAGGCTGCCATCAAGGCCATTACCGCCGATGGCACGACGGTGCTCGAGGAAGCGCTCATGCTTCCGGCGCCCACGGACCGCGATGCCGCCGAGCGCGAA
>CAJJZO010000172.1 GCA_905197585.1 uncultured Collinsella sp. | reverse complement strand
CGCAACCGGTGAAACCGCCTTTGCGCGAACGGCGCGCCTGTTTAGCGAAACTGGTGAAAAATAGATTGACGCTAACATACTGCGACCCCAGGCGCAGCGACCAGAAGGGCGCCTGCGAGCGCAACCACGTCGAGATCAGGAAGCTGCTGCCCAAGGGCGCCGGAATCAGGTTCGACCGGCTCGCCCCGGCGGACCTGGCGCTGGCCATGTCGCACGTGAACTCCGAGCCCCGCGGCGCGCTCGGCTTCTCGACGCCCGCACGCGCCTTCAGGGCGATGCTCGGGGAGGACGCGGCGGCGCTGCTGGACGCCTACGGCGTGGAGGACGTGGCGCTCGGCGATCTCGACCTGACGCCGGGGCTCATCGGGAGGGCGCGCGCCGAGAGGGGCGATGCCCCGCTGGCCTAGCCTAGAGGAAAAACGGAATAGACGGACCGACCGTCCGGCTGAGTCTGGGAAGAAGTGCCGGGCGGCGGGCGGAGCATGGCCACCGGACCCATCGAAACACATCTCCACCGTTCCTTCAACTGGGAAAACGGCGCCCCCGGACCCCAGGAGGGGCCGCGGGGGCGTTCGGCTAACTGCGGGAATGGCCTATTTGCTCAATGTGTTCGGCTGAGATCGGAAATCAACCCCTAATCATTGGGGACGTTCTTAAACGACTAGTCATTCAAGGACCTAGTCATTGGGGACGTTCTTAAACGACTAGTCATTCAAGAACGTCCCCAACGACTACATGAAAGCGCCCCCAAGCGGATGTGCTTGAGGGCGCCTCTTGCTTGACTAGCTTTCGATATAGTCCTTCAGCTTGCTGGAGCGGCTCGGGTGGCGGAGCTTGGCCAGGGTCTTGGACTCGATCTGGCGGATGCGCTCGCGCGTAACGCCAAACTCGCGGCCGACTTCCTCGAGCGTACGGGGATGTCCGTCGACAAGGCCAAAGCGCAGCTCGATAACCTTGCGCTCACGATCGGCAAGCGAATCGAGCACCTGGGTGAGCTGCTCCTGCAGCATGGAGAAGCTGGCCGCATCGGGCGGAACGATGGCCTGGGAGTCCTCGATGAAGTCGCCCAGCTGAGAATCCTCTTCCTCGCCGATGGGGGTCTCGAGCGACACGGGCTCCTGCGAGATCTTCTGGATCTCGCGGACACGGTCGGCGCTCATGTCCATCTCGGCACCGATCTCCTCAGGGGGCGGGTCGCGACCCAGGTCCTGAAGGAGCTGGCGCTGCACGCGGACGAGCTTGTTGATGGTCTCGACCATGTGCACGGGAATACGGATGGTACGGGCCTGGTCGGCGATAGCGCGCGTAATAGCCTGACGGATCCACCACGTGGCGTACGTGGAGAACTTAAAGCCCTTCTGGTAGTCGAATTTCTCGACGGCGCGAATCAGACCGAGGTTGCCCTCCTGGATCAGATCCAGGAACAGCATGCCGCGACCGACATAGCGCTTGGCGATGGAGACGACCAGACGCAGGTTTGCACTGATGAGCGCCTGCTTGGCTTCGAGACCCACGTTCTCAATGCGCGTAAGACGACGCATCTCGGCACGCGTGAGTTCGAGCTCACCAGCATCGGCAGCCTCGAGCTTCTCGGTGGCCTCAAGACCGGCCTCGATCTTCATGGCCAGATCGACCTCTTCGGAGGCGGTCAGCAGGTCGACCTTGCCGATCTCCTTGAGGTACATACGGACCGGGTCGCCGGTCAGCATCACCGTGGAGGCATCGATACCGCGCACGCGCGAACGCGAACGGGACGTGCGCACGGTGCGCTTCTTCTTGCTCTTGGAAGAACCCATCTCGGCGTCGGCCTGGCGGGCCATCTTGAGCTCGTGATCGTCGAGCGAGCCGGAATCGTGCTCATCATCGTCATCGAAATCGTCGGTATCGGTATCGGTATCGTCATCGTCGACACCCATGGGGGCGTCGTCGTTACCGCTCGCGGAGATAATCTGGATGCCGCTGTTGCGCAGCGCGGAATACACCGCGGTGAGCTGCTCGTCAGAAACATCGATATCCTTCAAGGCGACCTGAATCTCGTCCTCGGTTACCGAAGTCCTGTTTGAGCCGTTGCCCATGAGCTTTGCAACGTAGGATTCCAGCCCAGTACCCGTGCTCTCAGTCTTTTTTGGCACAGATTCTCCCTTCATAGTCCACAGGACTCAATACTTTAGCACACACATTGACGTCTATACCCAAAAAGAAGACTGGATATAGGCGAGAATACGCTGGTTGACCACAACATCTAGGCCTGATCGGCACCCGCGGTCTCCAAACCGATCAAACGGAACGGAGCGGCCACGCCACCGATCGACTTTTGAAGCTCGCGCTGGCGCTGTGAATCTTGTACCGCCTGCATCGTCAGCACCCGACGGGCCTCATCGTCGAGTGAACGGTCCTGACGCAACTTGGCCTGCGCGGCTCGCATGCGACGTTTGATGGTATAGAGCTCGAGCGTATCGAGCATAAAGACGATGTTCGTCTCGGTCGGGTGCTTACTCGTTGCCGAGATGCGTCCGGCGCTGACAAGCGATGCCGCCTCGGGACACACCGCGCGCGCCGCATCCATGCATGCCGCAGGATCGGTTCCCGGCGGCGTTGCCAGAACAGCCCATGCGATGGACTCGTGACGTGGGTCAACCCACTCGATGGAGCAGATGCGGTCGGCATACGTGCGGAACAGGTCGGGGTAGCTCGTAAGCATGGTCAGCAGCTCGCGCTCCCCTGCCAAGGACTTGCGCTCTAGATCGGTAAGAACCATAGGGGCCGAGGCGTCTGTCGGGGCACCGGCGGGCGCAGCGCCCATACCATCAGGCACATCGATCGGCGGCATATCGTCGACGACCTCGACCGGCGCGGCCCCGTAGGCCTCGAGCGGAACATAATCGTACGGTTCTTCCTCGACCGGCGTGGACACCGCCGGTGTCGCCCCCGACGCCCAGGCACCGCGAGAAGTCCCTTGTGAACCGAACGCCCGACCGCCCGTGCTGCCTGCACGCTCGGCCTGCGCCCGCTGGCGCTCGTAGTTCTGCTCGCGACGACGCTCGGCATCCTCGCGCTTGGCAACATCGCGAAACACGCGGCCCGAGCTCGAACGCACCGTGTCCAAGTCCAACCCCAGCAGGTCGGCAATCTGGATAAAGTACGTATCGATCATGTAGCTATCGCGCAGCGGATAGATGAGCGTCAGCGCGTCCTCAAGCGCTTTGGCACGACCGCCCGGCGTGGTAATGTCGCTCGACTCCTGCAGTGAGCGGTACACAAAGTCCATGAGGGGTTCGGCGGCGTCGATACGTACCTGCAGCGCCTCGCCGCCATGCGCCGTGATGAACTCCATGGGGTCGTTGCCGTCGGGAAGCACCACGCAGCGCAGGTCCATCGAATCCTGCTCGATAAACTGAATCGCGCGGCGCGCGGCCTTTTGACCGGCCGCGTCGCCATCGAACATATATACAATGCGCTTGGCAAAGCGGGTGAGCGTCTTAACATGATGTTCCGTCAGCGCCGTGCCCAGCGTGGCGACGACGTTTTTAATCCCCGCCTCCCAGCAGGCGATGCAGTCGGTATATCCCTCCACCACAATGGCGGTATCCTGCGCGACGATAAACTCCTTGGCCCAGTTAAAGCCGTAGAGGTTTCGCTTTTTATGGAACACGCTCGTCTCGGCGGTGTTGAGGTACTTAGGCTGTCCGTCGCCCATAATGCGCCCGCCAAAGGCGATGTTATGACCCTGCTCGTCAAAGATGGGAAACATCACGCGGTCGTAAAAACGGTCGGCAAGCTGCCCGCGCCCACGGCTCACGGCCACGTTGGCGTCGATCATCTCCTGCGGGGTAAAACCCGCCTGGGACAGGTGCGACACCAGCGCGTTACGGCCCGGCGCAAAACCCAGGCAGTAGCGGCGGCAAACGTCGCCACCCATGCCGCGGCTGGCAAAGTACTCGCGCGGACGGCCGTCCTTACCGCGCATAAGCATGGTGTGGTAGAACTGGGCGGTCTCGGCACACAGATCATAGATGCGGGC
>CAJJZO010000171.1 GCA_905197585.1 uncultured Collinsella sp. | reverse complement strand
ATGGAGGTTCTCGTCTGCCTCAAGGTCGATGGGGAACTGTTCTTGAGGGTCGGGACCTAAACCCTGGGGTCGACTATATCTTCGTCTATTTTGTCGAAACGCTCCGAAGGCGTCGTTTTCTCGATGGCTTTGGTGCTGCCGAGGTCCGGCTCGCATTGTCCGGTTTTACCATCGATGTTGTTGCAGCCCGCCAGAGCGAACGAGCAGGCAGCGACGACGAGCGCGGTCGCGCAGAGGGTGCCTAGGCGTTTCATGGTGCCTCCTTGCCGTAGAGATACTGGAAGGTTGTACGGTCAATGCGTGCGGCAGGCTTTCTCGCTACAGAATGCCTCTCAGCTCTAGTCTGGCCGATGTGTGCCCAGGGATGGAATGCCCATAGGGCCCGATTCGGTCGGCGCGCTGGGACGCATGGCCCGTTTTGGGGCTTTTGGGGAGCACCGCACAGGAGTCCTCGCCTAATTGTCCTATTCTTGTGGAGAAGCTGTGGGCGCGCTGACCTGCGAATTTCTTTGACGCTTGCACGTTTTCGCAGGTATTGGTATAGTTTGCTTGCAAATGAAGTAGTAATTGAAAGAAGTGGGGTTTCGGCCCCGCTTCTTTTTTGTATGGATGGAGGTGCCGCAATGGTCAAGACCAAGACCGAGCAGGCGATCATCGACGCGCTCGAGGCCGTCGCTCCCCAGCACGATGTCGATATTGTCGACGTTGAGCTCGTGGGCGCCACCAAGGCCCCCTGCGTGCGTGTGCGTATCGAGGGTGCCGAGGGTCAGAGCTTGTCGCTCAACGACGTCACGGCCAATACCAAGTGGGTCGGCGACGTAATTGAGGAGCTCGACCCCATTTCTTCGAGCTACACGCTCGAGGTGTCGAGCCCGGGTATGGCGCGCCCGCTGCGCCGCCCGCGCGACTTTGCCCGCTTTGTGGGCGAGGACTGCGAGCTCACCTCCACCGTCACCGAGGGCCGTCGCAAGTACTCCGGCAAGATTGCCGCCGCGACCGAGACGAACGTGACTCTCGAGCTCGAGGACGGCGAGTCCGTCACCCTCGATTTCTCTGATGTTAAAAAGTGCAAGTTGAAGCCCACCTATGACTTCAAGCCCGCGAAGGAAGGAAAGTAAGATGGCAGCATCCGACATGATGTCCGCCCTGATGGAGCTTTGCCAGGAGAGGCACATCGACCAGCTCTACCTGATCGACCGCCTGGAGCAGTCGCTCGCCAAGAGCTATGCCGAGATCCTGCATCTTGAGTGGGGCGCCAAGGTGACCATCGACCGCACCACCGGCAAGATCTACGTCTACCGTCTGGAGCCGATCGACGATTCCATGGACGAGGAGGGCAACTTCACCGAGTTCGAGGAGATCGACGTCACCCCCAAGAACACGAGCCGCATTGCCGCTCAGCACGCCAAGGCCGAGATTAACGCCATCGTGCGCAACTCCGCCCGCGAGCAGATCTACGAGGAGTTCTCCGGCCGTATCGGTGACCTCATCAGCGGTACCGTGCTGCAGTCCACGCCCGACTTCACGATCGTCAAGATCCGCGATGGCGTCGAGGCCGAGCTGCCCCATTTTGACCAGCGTCGTTACGAGAACGAGCGCAACGAGCGTCCGATGGGCGAGCGCTATCTGCACAACCAGCACATCAAGGCCGTGATCATCGACGTCCGCGACCCCAACTCCAACCTGCAGCCGGTTCGCGGCGAGCACAGCCGTCCGCCGATCGTCATCTCCCGCACCCATCCCGAGCTCATGCGTCGTCTGTTTGAGCAGGAGGTGCCCGAGATCTATGAGGGCACCGTCCAGATCAAATCGATCGCCCGTGAGCCCGGCCAGCGCTCCAAGGTCGCCGTCCACTCGCTCGACGATCGCCTGGATCCCGTGGGCGCCTGCGTCGGCCCCAAGGGCAGCCGTGTTCGCGCCGTCGTGGGCGAGCTCCGTGGCGAGCGCGTCGACGTCATCCTGTGGGATGCCGATCCTGCCGTCTACGTCGCCAACGCCCTGTCGCCCGCCAAGGTCACCCGCGTCCTCATCGACGAGGAGAAGGCCTACGCCGGCGTTATCGTGCCCGACGACCAGCTTTCGCTCGCCATCGGCAAGGAGGGCCAGAACGCCCGCCTCGCCGCCCGTCTGACCGGCTGGCACATCGACATCAAGTCTGAGACCCTTGCCGCCGACATTCTCAAGAACGTCCCCGTTCACGAGGAGCCCGCCGCCGATCTGATCGGTGACGAGGAGGACGACGACGTCCGCCGCTGCGAGTACGTGTCCGAGGACGGCGTCCAGTGCCGTAACCAGGCCCGTCCCGGCTCCCGTTTCTGCGGTGTCCACGACACCGACGCCTTCGATGATGCGGAGGACCTGATCTAGCGCGCGGTCGCGCCGGACAGGTCCCGGTGCATCTCCCACGCTCGTTCAGTCTCTAGGCACCCAAGGTGCCAGAAAGGGTAGGTGAAGTCATATGGCAAAAGTCCGTGTGTCCACCCTGGCCAAAGAGTTCGGCATGACCTCCAAGGAACTGATGGGTCATCTCGCCGAAATGAAGATTCCCGCTAAGTCCGCTTCCTCCACCTTGGAGGACGCTTATGTCGCCATGGTCCGCAAGCAGCTCGCCTCGGTGATCGAGGCCCGCGCCCAGGAAGTCAAGGCCGCCAAGCAGGCAGAGGAGGAGGCAGCCGCCGCCGAGGAGGCAGCGCGCGCTGCCGAGGCCGAGCGCGAGCGCATCGCCGCCGAGAAGGCACGCGAGGAGGAGCGCCGCCAGTTCGCCGCGGCCCAGGCTGCCGAGGAGGCTGCCCGCGCCGAGGCCGAGGCCAAGAAGAAGGCCGAGCAGGAGCGCCTTGCCCGCGAGAAGGAGGAGGCTGCCCGCGAGGCCCAGCGCCGCGCCGTCCCCGCTTCCGACTCCGGTTCGCGCTTCCGTTCGCTGCTCGACCAGATCGCCGCACAGGAGACCGTTCTCAAGGAGAAGAAGGACGCCGAGGCGAAGGCCAAGGCCGAGCGCGCCGCCGAGCGCGGCAACCGTCGTGGCGGCAACAACGACCGCCGCGGTGGCCGTCGTAACGATCGCAACGCCTCCGACAACAACTCCGAGCGCAACGCCTCCGAGAGCCGTCCGCACAGCCATCGCACCAACGCCAGCAACAACGTCGCTGCCGGCATGGACTTCCCCAACCCCGATAAGCAGGGCAAGGGCAAGAAGCGCAAGGGCGGTCACGGCAACGATGAGGACCACTACAGCCGCATGGCTCGCGAGGCCGAGGAGTACAGCCGCGAGAAGGTGCTCGAGGAGGCTCGTGCCGCCGTCGAGGAGGCCTCTCGCGAGTCCACCGGTCGCCGCAAGAAGCGCAAGGAGAAGCGCGAGCGCGAGGCAGCCAAGGCGCAGGAGGAGCGCAAGATAGAGGAGGCGCTGGCCCAGGGCGTGAACCCCGAGGAGCTCGACGCCATCAAGGTCTCCCAGGGCGTTACCGTCCAGGAGCTCGCCGAGGCGCTCGACGTTCCGGCCAACGACATCATCAAGCGCCTGTTCCTGCTGGGCACGCCGCTCACGATGACGCAGTCCATGTCCGACGACCTCGTCGAGCTCGTTGCCGACGACCTGGGCCGTCAGATCAAGATCATCACCCCCGAGGAGGAGAACACCTTCTCGTTCTACGACGATCCCGCCGACCTCAAGCCGCGCGCCCCGGTCGTCACCGTCATGGGCCACGTCGACCACGGCAAGACGAGCCTGCTCGACGCCATCCGTCACACCGGTGTCGCTGCCGGCGAGGCGGGCGGCATCACCCAGGCCATCGGCGCTTCGCAGGTCATGATCAACGATCGCAAGATCACCTTCATCGATACCCCTGGTCACGCGACCTTTACGGCTATGCGTGCCCGCGGCGCCAAGGTGACCGACATCGTCATCCTGATCGTCGCCGCCGACGACGGCGTCATGCCCCAGACGGTCGAGTCCATCAACCACGCCAAGGCTGCAAACGTCAAGCTCATCGTGGCCATGAACAAGATGGATAAGCCCACCGCAAACCCCGAGCGCGTGATGGAAGGCCTGA
>CAJJZO010000170.1 GCA_905197585.1 uncultured Collinsella sp. | reverse complement strand
TGGCGCGCGACGGCTCCGTGAGAAAGCCAGGTTTGAACAGCGTCGAGATGCCCTCGAACAGGATGTAGGCCACCATGGAGATGACGATGAGCATGACGATGGCGACGATTGCCGTCAGCACGCCCGTGGCGATGCGGTCCTGCTTTTGGACACGCCCGAGTCTCGCCTCGTCGATATGGATGCACGTGCTAGCCACGAGCCTTCGCCCCCTTGCGGCCAATGAGATGGATAATCAGGATGAAGATGAGGCTCATGCCCATCAGCAGCAGGCCGAGCGCCCACAGAACATCGTCTTGGGCCGAGCCCTCGGCATAGACTGCCATGGACGTGGTGAGCGTGGTGGTGATGGTCGAAGCCGGCGACAGCAGCGACGTCGGCATGGCCTCGATGCCGCCGATAACCATGCGTACGGCGAGCGTTTCGCCAAAGGCGCGGGTCATGCCAAGGATGACCGCGGTCATGAGCGACGGCATGGCGGACTTGAGCACCACGTGCCAGATGGTCTGCCAGCGGGTGTAGCCCAGCGCGAGCGAGCCCTGGCGGTAGCCGTCGGGCACGGCGCGCAGGCCATCGACCGAAAGCGTGGTCATGGTCGGCAGGATCATGACGGCCAGCACGATGGCGCCGGGCAAGATGCCCAGGCCCGTGCTCACGTGGAAAACGCTCTTCATAAGACCGACGACCACGTGAAAACCGATCAGGCCAAAGACGACCGAGGGGATGCCGGTCAAAAGCTCAATGAGCGGCTGAAAGATCTTAGAGCCAAACTTAGGGCTAATCTCGACCGCAAAGATGGCAGAGCCGATGGCGATGGGCAGCGCGATAAGCGTGGAGAGCACCATGACCGCAAACGAGGTGACGATCAGGGGCAGGGCGCCGGTATAGGGCAGGCCGTTTTCGGCTGTGTTGGCCAGGTCCCACTTGGTGCCGGTGAAAAACTCGACGACCGAGACGCCGTCCTTGACAAAAGCCGAGAGGCCCTTTTGGGCGACCATGAAGATAAGCGCGGCAACAACAAGCGTCACGAGCGCTACGCACGCGCCCGTGACGCCCAGGCCCACGTTCTCAAGGTCGCGCTTTGGCAGCTGTTTTGCCATTGCAAACCTTTCCGGGGCGATTACTTATTTAGCAGAGACCTTGCCGCTGGCGTCCTTGACGACCTTCATGGCAGAGACGGGGATGAAGCCCTGCTCCTCGACGAGCTTGCCCTGGACGTCGTCGGAAAGCATGAACTCCAGGAAGGCCTTGGTGGCCTCGTCGGCGTCCTTGGAGCAGTACATGTGCTCGGTAGCCCAAATCTTGAAGGAGTCGTCGGTGACGTTTGCGCTCTTGGGCTCCACGCCCTCGACCTTGATGGCGTTGAACTTGGAGTCATCGAAGTGCGAGAAGTCGAGGTAGGAGATGGCATTGTCGGTGCTGCCCATCTGAGTCTGAACGTCGCCGGACTTGTCGAGCTCGGCGTCGCCCTTAAAGTCGACAGCCTCGTCGCCAAAGACGGCAGCCTCGAAGGTGGCGCGGGTACCGGAGCCGGCCTTGCGGTTGAGAACGACGATAGTAGCGTCGTCGCCGCCGACCTCCTTCCAGTTGGTGATCTGGCCAGAGAAGATGCCCTTGAGCTGCTCGAGGGACAGATCGTCGACCGTCACGTTCTTGGAAACGACGGGGCCCATGCCCACGACGGCGACCTCGTGGTCGACGAGGTTCTTGACCTGGTCGGCCTCGAGCTTGGTCTCGGCGAAGACGTCGGAGTTACCGATGGTGACGGTGCCGGCGGCGACAGCGGTCAGGCCCTTGCCCGAACCGTTACCCGAGCCGGAGACGGAGACATCGGGGTTGGCGTCCATGAACTTCTCGGCAGCGGCCTCGACGAGAGCCTGGAACGAAGAGGCACCGTCGTAGGTCACCTCGCCGGAGACGGACTCGGCAGCAGCGGCGCTACCCTTGTCGGCGGCATCGGATGCGCCGGAGCCGCCGCACCCAACGAGACCGAGACCGACGATGCTGGCAAGACCACCAGCGAGGCCGAGGAACTGACGACGAGAATAAGCCTGATCGAGCATGATCTTCCTTTCATACATGCGATTCGCGGGCACCCTGCCCGCTTTGCTGTTTGGAAAGATACGGCCTCGATCGGGCAGTGCCCGCGCCAACTGCGGTTTTTTACGGGCATCTGATAGACCCTTACCGCAAGCGCAGCACGGCCTTTACAAACGAATAACAAACCCGCCGCCAAACATGGCCAGCCTTTTACACCAATAAAAACAAAGTTGCGGTGAAATAGTTCCTGCTTGACCATCAAATGGCCCATTCTAGGAACTATTCCACCGCAACTTAGATTGGGAAACCGCGAGACCTTAAAGCTCTAATTCATTCAAACGGAGGATCGCAACAATATAGATCTTGAGCGCCTGTTTAAGCTGTTCCTCGTTGGCGCACTCGTTGGGGCCGTGCATCTGGCCGCCCCACGCGGGCAGCTCAAGGCCGGTCTCCTCGGGGCCAAACGACACGGCGCGGGCAAAGTTGCGCGCATACGTGCCGCCGCCCATGGCAAAGGGCTCAGCATGCTTGCCCGTAAACTCGTTATAGGTATCAATAAGCGCCTTCACGGCCGGATCGTCGGCAGACACCGAGAACGGCACCTTAGCGCGACCCAGCTGGCACGTCACGCCAAAACGGCCCACGAGCGGCTCGAGCTGCTCGCGGATGGTATCGGCACTGGTGCTATCGGGGAAGCGCACGTCGATGACCTGCTCAATATGGCCATCCGCCACGCGGATGACGCCAGCGTTGCAGGTAAGCGGGCCAAACGCCGGACTCGTCGCATCGATACCCAGGCCGCGGCCATAGGCGTCCGCATGTACAAAGGCCAGGAACTTGACAAACTCGTGCTCGGCAGGCGTCAGCAGGCGCTCATCGCGTGCACCAAACGCGTCCTCGGCCTCGCGCAGATACGCCACGATCAGGCCGACGGCGTTGATGGTGCCCTCAGGCATCGAAGCGTGGCCGCCAATACCGTGGGCGAAAATCTGCGCATGCCCGTTATCGAGTGCTGTAATCTCCAGGCGGTCAGCGTTCTCAACGGGCGCCGGCAGCTCATCGGCGGCAATCGCAAGCTCGCAGATGGACTGCGACGGAATGGCATTGCTCGCCTCGGAGCCGCACCACGACACGATGCGCCCGCCGTCGATCTTGGGGCTCACGAACGTCGCCCCAAACTGGCCCTTCTCGGCATTGCAGACCGGGAACTCGGCATCGGGCGTAAACAGAAAGTCGGGATTCGCGTAGTTCTCCAGATAATGGTGAACGTCGGACATGCCCACTTCCTCATCGCAGCCCAGCAGCGCGCGGAAGGTGTAGCGCGGCACAATGCCGTGCTTGAGCAGGTACGCGCCGGCGTAGAGCGACAGCACCGCCGGACCCTTGTCGTCGATCACGCCGCGGCCGAGCAGCCAGCCCTCGCGACGCTCCATCGCAAACGGATCGGTATTCCAGCCGGGGCCGGCGGGAACCACGTCCACGTGGCAGATGGTCGCGAGCTGCTTATCGCCGCGACCCGGGATATCGGCAATACCCACGTAGCCCTCGTCGTCGCTTGTCTGGTAGCCAAGCTTCTGCGCGATGCCGTCCGCTGTCTTAAATCCAATGCCCCAGATATCATCCGCCATCTGAAAAGGATTTTCCTTCATTTTTTCCAGACTTTCATTTCCGTACTGGCGGTAAATTTTTGCCGCAAAGGACGTGCTGACACCATGATCCTGCAGAAAAAGCATGACATTCTTGATCTCTTTCTGCCGTTCCCAGCTATCCCGGATCATCTGGATCCGCTTCTTTCCGATGCCATCCACTTCCTGCAGCCGTGAAATGTCTGTCTCAATCACTTCCAGCGTCTCTGTGCCAAACTTGGCCACGATCTTTTTCGCATACTTCGGACCAACTCCTTTGATCAGGCCGGAACCGAGATATTTTTCAATGCCAAACACGGTCGCAGGAAGCGTCTCCTCCCAGCTCTCCGCCACAAACTGTCTGCCATAACGGCTGTCCACCTTCCAGTTGCCATAG
>CAJJZO010000169.1 GCA_905197585.1 uncultured Collinsella sp. | reverse complement strand
GTCGATGTCCTTGACCACGTAGGACACCGAGCCGCAGCGGATGCGAAGCGCGAGCGCCCAGCTAAAGCGGTCGGCAAACAGCGGATTGTAGTACGGCACCAGCGAGGGCTCCAACACCGCCTTGGGGGCATCGGGGTCGACAGTACCGGCGAGCTTGCGGCGCATGCCCGCCAACTCATCCATGCGCGCGTCCGAAAGATCGGAGAGCGCCTTCATGAGGCTCGGGCTCGTGGGGACGGGCGCCGGGAAGGGAAAGTTAGGGTTGACCGCCGGTGCGGCAGACGCAGGACGCGCGGCTTGCTTAGGCGCCGCCGTAAACGTGCGAACCGGTGTGCGCAGGCCCTCGACGGGCTCGGCGCCGCTTGCGTCCAGATACGCAAGCGCCGTGGCGATGGCGTGCTTGCACATGCCGGGGTAGCGATAGGCAGCGGGGCAATCGCAGTCGTAGTCGATCACCTCGTGCTCGTCCATGTCGAGTTCCACATGCGTCTTGTACAGGTCGCCGCGCGAGCCGCGCACCGAGCCCTCAACCGTCACGTTTTTGGAGAAGCGCGAGCCGCTGTCCTCGATCGACAGCACGGCGCCGTTGAGCATGAGCGAGCGGCCCTTCATAAAGGTGCCGCTCAACGCCGCCTCTTTGCGAAGCGCCTGCACAAACGTCCCCTGCGCCATCACTTCCTCCAATCTCACCCGGGGTAGCTTAGATAACCGTCACGCGGCCTTGGTTGCCGACGATGGCCTTGGCCTCGGCCAGCAGCGGAATCGAGCGCGCGTTGACCTTGGCAGGCACCTCGGCGCGCAGCACGCGCCCGTCCACCTGCTCGATAAAGATCTCCACGCGGTCGCCGCCTGGGTTGGCGGTAAGCACCGTGGCAAGACGCGCCATATTGCCCTGGCTAAAGCGGCTGTTGGGCACCATGACCTCAAACACCTTGGGCTTGTTGTTCTCCTCGTTGAGCTCAAGCGGCACAATCTCCTGCGCGATGATCTGGTCGCCGCGGTCCGAGCGCTCGAGTTTGCCCTTGATGCGCACAAAGGCGTCGGACAGCTGCGCACCGGTCTCGGGATCGACCTCGCCGTACAGGTACCCCTCGGCCTCTTTATAGGTCTTGGGGAACACGACGACGGTGGCCTCGCCTTCCATGTCCTCGAGCTGCACGATGCCCATGGGGTCGCCGTTTTTGGTCACGCGCTTGGACACGCTCGAGACCATACCGGCCCACCACAGCGCCTTGCCCTCGGGAATCTCCTGGTTGATGGTACCGCCCGTGGGGTTCTGTACCTCGTAGCCGGTGTCGATCTGCGAGAACGAGAAGTCGCGCGCTTTGCTGAGCGCATACTCAAACGGGCGCAGCGGGTGGTCCGAGACATAGATGCCCAGAACCTCCTTCTCCTGGCTCAGCTTAAGGTGGCGGTCCCATTCCTGGCCATCCGGATCGGGCACGCTCACCTCAAAGCCCGAGCCCTCAACGTCGCCAAACATATCGAAGAACGACGTCTGGCCGCTCGCGCGATCTTTCTGGCGCTTTACCGCGGCATCGATGATGTTCTCGGGGTTGTTCTTATCCACAAAGTGCATCATCTGGCGGCGCGGATACCCCGTGGAGTCAAAGGCGCCTGCCTTGATGAGCGATTCGATCACGCGACGATTGGCCTGGCTCGAGTCCACGCGCTCGACAAAGTCGTGCAGCGTCTTAAACGGACCACCCGCCTCGCGCTCGGCGATAATCGCCTGCGCCACGCCGGTGCCCACGCCGCGGATGCCAGCCAGACCAAAGCGCACGCCTTCCTTGGTAGCCGTGAACTCGGTACCGGACTCGTTGACATCTGGCGACAGCACGGGGATGCCGTCGTGACGGCACGCCGAGACGTAGTGAACGATCTTGTCGGTCTTGCCCGTGTAGGACGTCAGGACGGCCGCCATGTACTCGTGCGGATAATGCGCCTTGAGCCACGCCGTCTGCATAACCAGGATGGCGTAGCCGGCAGAGTGCGACTTGTTAAAGGCGTAAGATGCGAATTCGAGAACATCGTCCCAAATCTTCTGGGCGACCTCGCGCGTGTAGTTGTTCTTGATAGCGCCGTTCATCCAGTGGTCGTAGGTGGTCTCGTCCGAGCCATCCTCCCAGTGCAGCACCGTCGACGTGAGCAGTTTGATCTTTTTCTTAGCCACGGGCTTACGGATACGCGAGTCCGATTCGCCCTTGGAGAAGCCGCACATCTCGACGGAGATGAGCATAACCTGCTCCTGGTAGACCATGGTGCCGTAGGTTTCGCCCAGGATGTCGTCCAGACGGTCGTCGTAGGAGACGGCCGGTTCCTTGCCGTTCATGCGGTTGATGTAGGACGAAACCATGCCGGCGCCCAGCGGGCCCGGGCGGTACAGAGCGATCAATGCCACGACGTGCTTGTACTCGGTGGGCTTCATGTTCTTGATCGTGGCCGTCATGCCGGCGGACTCGACCTGGAAGACGCCAGCGGTGTGACCGGAGCCCATGAGCTTAAAGATCTCGGGGTCGTCAAAGGGAATCTCTTCCTCTTTGATGTCGATGCCGAAGTTCTTTTTGATGTTAGCCTTGGCCTTAGAGATAACCGTCAGCGTGCGCAGGCCCAGGAAGTCCATCTTGAGCAGGCCCATGTCGGCAACGGTATGGCCCTCGTACTGAGTAATCTCGACGCCGCCCTTGGTATCGAGCTTGGTGGGCACATGCTCGTTGACGGGATCGCGGCAGATCAGAACGGCGCACGCGTGCACACCCTCGCCACGGGTGAGGCCCTCGATCGAGAGCGCCGTGTCGATGATGCGGCGGGCGTCGTCATCCTTTTTATAGGCCTCGGCAAAATCGGGGTTAAACAGATCCTCTTTGCCGGGTTGCTTTTCGAGCACCTGCTTGAGCTTGACCTTGGGGTCGCTCGAGACCATCTTGGACAGGCGCTGGCCCATGTAGACCGGATAGTCCAGCACGCGCGCGGCGTCGTTGATGGCCTGCTTGGCCTTAATGGTCGAGTAGGTGATGACGTGGGTGACCTTCTCGGGGCCGTAGAGCTGGCGAACGTGCTCCACGACCTCGAGGCGCCGCTCATCGTCGAAGTCCATATCGATATCGGGCATCTCGGTACGCTGCGGGGACAGGAACCTCTCGAACATCAGGCCGTTCTCGAGCGGATCGAACGCGGTGATGTTCATGGCGTAGGCGACGATAGCGCCGGCGGCCGAGCCACGGCCGGGGCCGACGCCGATGCCGTTGTCCTTGGCCCATTGCACGTACTCGGCAACGATCAAAAAGTAGGCGGCAAAGCCCTTGTCGCAGATGACCTTGTATTCGTACTCAAAGCGTTCTTTGATGTTGACGCCACCGATCTCACGCGTGGCCCAGTCGTCACCGTAGTGCTGACGCAGGCCCTTCTCGCACTCGCGGCGGAACTGGCTCTCGTGCGTCTCGCCGGGGTCGAGCAACGGGAAGCGCGGCAGGATGATGGAGTCCCAGTCCAGCTCAACGTAACACTTGTCGGCGATCTCGAGCGTGTTGTCGCAGGCCTCGGGGCAATACGGGAACATCGCCCGCATCTCCTCCTCGGTCTTCATGTAAAACTCCGAGCCGGTCATGCGCATGCGGTTAGGGTCGTCGACCTTGGCGTTCATGCCAATGCACATGATGACGTCCTGCACGGGCGCGTCCTCGCGGCGCAGGTAGTGGAAATCGTTGGTGGCGATGACCTTGACGCCCACCTGCTTGGCGATGTCGACGAGCGCGCGGTCCATCTGCTCGTCGGTCAGGCCGTTGTCGGTGGTGATGCCGTGTTCCTGGATCTCGATGTAGAAGTCGCCGGGCTCGAAGGTGTCACGGAAGGTCTCGGCCCACTTGATGGCGCCCTCCATGTCACCGCGGTCGATGTACTTGGGGATGATGCCCGCGATGCAGGCGCTCGTGCAGATCATGCCCTTGGCATGGCGGCGCAGGTTGTCGAGCGTCACGCGGGGCTTGTAGTAAAAGCCCTGCACGGCGGCCTCGGAAACCGTCTGCATCAGGTTGACGTAGCCCTCCTGGTCCTTGGCCAGAAGGATCA
>CAJJZO010000168.1 GCA_905197585.1 uncultured Collinsella sp. | reverse complement strand
AACTGATGAATTTGTCCTGATAGGCGCTCTAGAGCGGGATTTCGCGGCTACAATAGTGCGGTTACAACGACGTAATGCACTCAATGCAAGAAAGGATCCGCATGGCAAGCCTGTCGGATGAAATCTCGTCGCGCCGCACATTCGCGATCATCAGCCACCCGGACGCCGGTAAGACCACACTTACCGAGAAGCTGCTGCTCTATACCGGCAGCATCCAGACTGCCGGCTCGGTCAAGGGCAAGAGCTCGGCCAAGCATGCCGTCTCGGACTGGATGGACATCGAGAAGGAGCGCGGTATCTCCGTTACCTCCTCGGTGCTGCAGTTCACCTACAACGGCGCCTGCGTCAACATCCTCGATACCCCCGGCCACCAGGACTTCTCGGAGGATACCTACCGTACCCTTATGGCCGCCGACGCTGCTGTTATGGTCATCGACGGCGCCAAGGGCGTCGAGGCCCAGACCAAAAAGCTCTTTAAGGTCTGTACGCTGCGCCACATTCCCATCTTCACCTTTGTGAACAAGCTCGACCACGAGGCTCGCGATCCGTTTGAGCTCATGGAAGAGATCGAGAACGTCCTGGGTATCAATACGTATCCCATGAACTGGCCGATCGGCAGCGGCCGCAATTTCCGTGGCGTGTTCGACCGTCAGACTCGTCGCGTCATTGCCTTTGAGGGCGACGGCCACGCCAACGCCACCAAGAAGGTCGCCGAGGTCGAGGCCGAGCTGGGCGACCCTGCCATGGATGAGCTCATCGGCGAGGAGAACCATAAGAACCTGATGGACGACATCGAGCTGCTCGATGGCGCCGGCGACGAGCTCGACTTGGATGCCGTGGCCTGCGGCAAGCTGAGCCCGGCGTTCTTTGGCTCGGCGCTCACCAACTTTGGCGTGGAGCCCTTCCTCAAGGAGTTCCTGCGCCTGGCCCCGACGCCGCGTGCCTATACCGATACGCTCACCAGCGAGCCGGTCGATCCCTGCCGCGACGACTTTAGCGGCTTTGTGTTTAAGATCCAGGCCAACATGGACAAGAACCACCGTGACCGCATCGCCTTTGTGCGCATTTGCTCGGGCAAGTTCGAGCGCGGCATGGATGCCTTCCACGTGCAGGGCAACCGCAAACTCAAGCTTGCCACGGGCACGTCGATGATGGCCGACGATCGCGCCATCGTGGACGAGGCGTACGCAGGCGATATCGTGGGCCTGTTCGATCCGGGTATCTTTAGCATCGGCGACACTGTGTGCTCTGGCAAGCGCCACGTGCAGTATCCGCAGATCCCGACGTTTGCCCCCGAGATGTTCGCTCGCATTACGCAGGTCGACACGCTCAAGCGCAAGCAGTTCGTCAAGGGCATGGAGGAGCTTGCCCAGGAGGGTGCCATCCAGATCTTCCGCGAACTGGGTGCCGGCATGGAGAGCGTCATTGTGGGCGTGGTCGGCGTGCTGCAGTTTGAGGTGCTCGAGCGCCGCCTCAAGGCCGAGTACCGTGTTGAGGTTCGTCGCCAGCCGCTGCCCTATACGGACATCCGCTGGATCCAGAACGACCCCGACACCATCGATATCCCGGGCCTTTCGCTCACGCGCGACACGCTGCGTGTCGAGGACATGCGCGGCGGTAAGCTGCTGCTGTTCACGAGTCCGTGGAACGTGGATTGGGCAACCGACCACAATCCCGACCTTATCCTGTCGGAGTTTGGCAACGTAGCCTTTTAACGCATCGGCGCGGTGGCCCTGCGGGGCTGCCGCGCCGTTTGCTTGCCTTATGCCGTGTGAGCGGCTATTATACCCACCGTCGTCTCAAGACCGGGGCGTCCGAGCAGTTCGGGTCCGATATCCTGCTCGTTAAACCTAAAACCAAAGGAGTACATAATGATCAAGAAGGTCATGGAGGACTACAAGGTCCTGCTGCGGAGCATTCCCGCGGCAACGGTTTCGCTGTTTTTCGTGAGCGTCATCATGATGAACCTGCTGGCCAACAAAGAGCTTATCAGCCTGCCGTATCTGGCACTCGACTGCGGCTTTGTGGTGAGCTGGGTTTCTTTTTTGTGCCAGGACATGATCTGCAAGCGTTTTGGCGCCAAGGCGTCCATTAAAATCTCTATCCTCGCGCTGCTGGTCAACCTCGCTGTCAGCCTGTGCTTTTGGACGTGCTCGCTCACGCCCGGCATGTGGGGCGCTTACTACGACACGGGCATGATCGAGGTCAACAACGCCCTTAACGCCACCATCGGCGGCACCTGGTACGTGGTGTTGGGCTCTTCGCTGGCAATGCTCGTTTCTGCCGTGGTTAACTCCACGCTCAACCAGTCGCTCGGCCGTATGCTCAAAAAGAATAACTTTGCGAGCTTCGCCTTCCGCTCCTATGTGTCTACGGGCGTTGGCCAGTTTATCGACAACCTGGTCTTTGCCATTGTGGTGAGCCACACGTTCTTTGGTTGGACCTGGGTGCAGGTCCTTATGTGCTCGCTGACGGGTGCCGTCGCCGAGCTGCTGTGCGAAGTCTTCCTGAGCCCCGTGGGCTACAAGGTTGTGCGCGGCTGGGAGCGCGAGAATGTGGGCTCCGAGTACCTCGAGCGCCACGCAACCGCCTAAGGAGCAAGTATGCGGGTTTTGATCACGGGCGCTTCGGGCGGTATCGGAGCCGCGTGCGTGCAGCGCTTTTTGGACGAGGGCCACGAGGTCGTGGGCTTTGACCTGCTGCCGGCGGCGATCGAACACGAGCGCTACCGCCATCTGATCGTTGATGTACGCGAGCCTAACTCGTTTCCAGGCGATATTGAACCCCAGGTAATCGTGAACGTTGCCGGTACGCAGGATTCGGCCGACGACATCGCCGCCAACCTGCGTGGCACCATCAACGTGACCGAGCGCTATGCCTTTGTGGGGGAGGGGCTTGCCGCCAAGCCGGCGCCGGCTATTAAATCCGTGGTCAATGTGGGGTCGGCGAGCGGGCATACGGGATCGGAGTTTCCCGCCTATGCCGCCAGCAAGGGCGGCGTTATCGCCTACACCAAGAACCTTGCAAACCGCCTGGCACCGCAGGCCATCGCCAACAGTGTGGACCCGGGCGGCGTTATCACGCCGCTCAACCGTTGTGTGATGGAAGACGAGCACCTGTGGAACCAGATTATGGAGCTCACACCGCTTAAGCGCTGGGCAACCGCCCAAGAGATCGCCGAGTGGATCTACTTTGTGGGCGTGACCAACCGGTTTATGACCGGGCAGAGTCTGTTGATCGATGGCGGCGAGGCTGGCCGCACACAATTTATTTGGCCCGAATAGGAAGCGCGCCCGATGGAAAGCCGTCGGGCGCGTTTTTGATGCATCGATTTTTAGCCGAGGCAAGTCCAGTTGACGGGGGTCAAGCCGTGCTGTTCGAGTAGCCGATTGGCTGCCGAGAAGGGGCGCGACCCTATAAAAGCGGGGAGTTCTGCCGTGGCACGGTTGGCCGAAAGCGGCGAGGGGTGCGTGGAGGCCAGACAGAACTTATCGGTTGCCTTGACCGCACCAGTTGCGACGAGCTTACCTTCGACCATCTGCTGGGCAAAGCGGCCCCATGCCAAAAAGACGACCGGTTGGGGCAGCTGGCAGCAGCGTTCGATAATGTAGTCGGTGAGCGTGTTCCAGCCAAGCTTGGCGTGCGAGTTAGCGGCATGCTCGCGCACGGTGAGCGTAGTGTTGAGGAGCAGGACGCCCTGTTGTGCCCATGGTGTTAGATCTCCCGTGGCGGGAATGGGACAACCCAGATCGGCTTTGAGTTCCTTATAGATGTTGCGCAGGCTCGGTGGCAACTTGGTTTGCGTCGCGGCGACCGAGAACGACAGTCCCATTGCCTGGTTGGGTCCGTGATAGGGGTCCTGACCCAAGATGACAACTTTGACCTGGTCGGCCGGCGTGTAGGCGAGGGCATTGAGGATGTCGTCTTGTGCCGGGTAGATGGTCTGCTCGGCACGCAAAAGGGGGGGGGGCGCGCGCCCCGGGGTGGTGGGGTGGCCGACCCGCGGGGGGGCCCCGCCCCCCCAACTTGGGATGTTTGGGTGGGGGGGGGGGGGGGGGCGGGGGGGGCGGGGGGGGGAGAGGGCGGTTGGG
>CAJJZO010000167.1 GCA_905197585.1 uncultured Collinsella sp. | reverse complement strand
ATCTGCTCGCTGATTGCCTACATCACCTGAGCCATCGCCTGCTGACGATACGGAGCCAGGTGCTTTTGCACATAGGCGGACATCGCGTGTGGCAGGCGCTCGGCCCGGGCAGCGCCGCCGAGCGCCTTCAATTGAGCCAGGCATTGCTGGGACGCGGCATCACTCTCAAGATACGTCGAGAACGCGGCGGCAAGCTTTGACGCGTCCTTAAGATCTTCGGGCGTCAGCGCCTTAAACTGTTCCGACTGCATAAAGCCCGTGAACAGCTGGTTGGCAAGCGTTCCCACCTGCTGCATTTGCTCGGGCGTGAGTTCCAGACCGTCAAAGATGCCCGAGAAATCTGGGGTTGGCGCTTTTGCCATGATGTCGCTGAAGTCGATGTCCTTGCCAACGTCCGAGAGGTCAATGTCCAACCCGGATAAGTCGATACCAGAAAGGTCCATACCGCCGGCCGCACCCGAGAGTGCAGACGCATCAAACGAGAACGCGCTCTTGAGCGCCGCCTCGTCCACGCTGAACATGCTGCCCAGATCCACGCCTTGCTTGGCCTCGCCCTGCAGTTCGTCGAAGGTTTTGCCCGTAAAGACATCCGTCTCGGGGTGGGCGAGTTGTTCCTGCACAATCTGCGAATCGGCAGCGCGCTCCATAAGCTGGCGAGTCAGCGCATGCGTATAGGCAATGCCCGGGGACAACGCACTCGCGTTGGCCGTCTCGTTAGGTCGCACCACGCCCACAATGCGCACGTCAATACCGTCGGCAACCTTGGCCGTCATAAAGTCGGCATCGCCAGACATGTCAGTCCACATGCCGGTCTCTTCGTTTTTGCGATAGGCATCGACCGGCGACAGCACCTTAAACGTGGTAGACAGCGCATCGTCGTAGGTAAAGTCGGTGCCGGTCTCGGGCGTTTCGACCCCACCGTCAGCCGTCATGGCGCTGTTTACCAGATCGTTGAGCTCATTGATATCCAGCGCGCCGATGCTGTAGAGCGTATAGTCGCCCACCGTGCCACGACTCGAAAGCACCATCACGGCTTCGTTGGCAGACGTGGGCCAATGACCGGCGACGACATCGTACTGGCTGTCGAGCAGGCTCTGGTCGTCAATCATCTCGTTAAAGACCGAGGTTCCCATGGATTCCATGCTCACCGTTGCCGCCGAGCTCGCACCTCCGCTCATGGCCTCGGTCATGGCATTGGGAACAAGTCGAACCGGCTTCTCGTCACCCTTACCCGCACGATAGACAACCGGCGTCGCACCGTAGCCGTACTGGATGGCGTTGACCTCTTTGTCGATACCGTCGCCGCCGTCGTCAAGCCATGCCTTAAAGCTCGTCATGTCGTTGGACTTAACGCTCGCAAACATATCCTTTACGGCCGTGACCACGGGGATCTTTTCGGTTCCCCGAGCCTTGCCGCCGGCACTGTCGTCGGACGAATCCACATTTTCAGGCGAGTCATCATCCGCCGCCCCCTGCCCGCCCATCATGGACGACAGGTCGTAATCCTGCTTGGAAATGGTGAGCGGGTAGCTCGAGAGCGTATCCTCCTCGACCTTTTTGATGTAGCCGTTTACGCCATTGGACAGCGCCAGAATCGCTGCGATACCGATAATGCCAATCGAGCCCGCAAAGGCAGTCATGGCCGTACGGCCCTTCTTGGTCATAAGGTTTCGGGCAGAAAGCCCCAGCGCCGTCACAAAGCTCATCGAGGTTTTGCGTGTAGGCTTGGCCTCGCGGCGCGTGGCGTCAGCGACATCGAAAGGGTCGGAATCGTCGGTGATCTTGCCGTCCGCCAGGTTGACGATGCGCGTGGCGTACTGGTACGCCAGCTCGGGATTGTGCGTGACCATAATAACCAGACGGTCGCGCGCCACGTCCTTGAGCAAATCCATGACCTGTACGGATGTCGTTGAATCCAGGGCGCCGGTCGGCTCGTCTGCCAACACGATCTCGGGGTCGTTGATCAGGGCACGGGCAATGGCCACGCGCTGCATCTGTCCGCCCGATAGCTGGCTCGGGCGCTTGTTAACGTGCTCGCCCAGGCCAACCGCTTCAAGCGCCTCGCGCGCACGCTGGCGGCGCTCGGCATGCCCCACGCCCGTGAGCGTGAGCGCCAGCTCCACGTTTTCCAAAATGGTCTGATGTGGAATGAGGTTATAGCTCTGAAACACAAAGCCGATGCGGTTGTTGCGGTAGGCATCCCAATCGCGATCGTGAAAATCCTTGGTCGAAATACCGTCGATCAGCAGGTCGCCAGAATCGAAATGATCGAGTCCGCCGATAACGTTGAGCATCGTAGTTTTGCCCGAGCCCGAGGGACCCAGAATGGCCACGAACTCGTTATCGCGAAAAGCCAGGCTCACGTTATCGAGCGCCACCTGCGTAAACGACTGCGTGACGTACCTTTTGCAAATACCTTTGAGCTCCAGCATGGACGGCAACCTCTCCCGCGCGGGCACGTTCACCCGCTCTCCTCCGCCGTTCGTATTCGACGCGTTTGTCCTACTCTATCCCCATTTTTCACCGACACCAGTGAGGAATGTAGGGAACCGCATCAAAAAACGAACGGGACGACGCCTAAAAGAAGAGGTCCCGAGCGGGACCTCTATATGGTGGAGATTATCTTGAAAGGCAGCAGACTACTCCGCACAGCGGTGCACGATCATCGCCATGCTTTACGCGTTTTTTACTGTTCACTATTCGCAATCGCCTGGTCGATAAGCTTGGCGAGCGCTGCGCGCTGCTCAGCGGAGCTGATGGCGCCCACGATGGGCTCCCCTACGATGTTGCCATTCTGATCGATGACATACGTTGTCGGGAACGAGAACAAATTTGACGTGAACTTACCGGCCTCGCTATCCGACTTGAACCAGATGTTCTTATATGTCACGCCCTTCTTGCTCAGCACGTCCTTGGCATCTGCAATCTCGCCCTTGTTGCCATCGAGCGTAAAGGAATTGACACCCACGACCTGACCGCCCTTCTCGGCAAGCTCCTTATTCAGTTTCTCAAGATCGCCCAGCTCGCCCACGCACGGCTTGCAAGTGGTGAACCAGAAGTTCATGACGGTGACCTTGTTCTTAGAGAACAGCTCGTCGCTGCTCACGTCGTTGCCATCCAGGTCCTTGCCCGTAAAGCTGGGGAACTTCGTCGCCTCGCTCGAAGCATTGGCACCAGCCGTCATGCCAGCGTCCGAAGCGTCGACGCTCTCGCCTGCGCTCGGCGTGCTTCCACAGCCGGGGAACTCCTTCTCCAAGCTCTCGAGCTTGTCCTCAATCTCCTTGATCTGCTGCGCACCGGCCTTGAGCGTCTTAAGCTCATCCGCCGTAAACTCATCCTTGGCGCCGTCGATGGTCTTGAGCAGGAAATCACCGTAATTACTGCCGTCCTCAATCATTGCCGAGTCTTTATTTGCCGCATTGAATACCTTTTCCCACAGCGCGTTATCACTCGAAAAGATCTCGTTCTCCTTCTGCATGAGCTTCGCATACAGCTCGGCGGCCTCGTCGGCATTGGCCGGCTTCTGCGCAGTGAGTTCTGCGATCTTAGGATCGGAGCTCGCAGATTCGCTCGCATTGCCACCGGGTGCCGAGCACGCCACAAGACACAAGGCCAATACCGGCACCATAAACAGGGCCGCAATCTTAGAAAGCTTCATGGTCATTCCTCCGTTTTGTCGAAGCTTGTTTTACTTTTTATCGGCGGTCAGAGGGAGCTTTTCCGCCGACACATCCAGGCCATAGCGATAGCTGATGGCATTGACGGGACAGGCCCCGATGCACTTTCCGCACCGGATACATTCGGCATGATTGGGTGCGCGGACCACATCGACGTCCATCTGACAAACCTTTGAACACTTGCCGCACGAGACGCATTTGCACACATCGACCCGTATCCCCAGTAAGGACACCTTATTCATGAGCGCATAGAATGCGCCGAGCGGGCAAATCCATTTGCAGAAGGGGCGATAAAACAAAACGCTCAGCACTACCACGGCAATGAGAACGGCAAGTTTCCAAGTAAAGAGATGTCCCAACGCAGATCGAATGCCAGCATTGGCGATGGCCAGCGGAATGGCGCCCTCGAGCACACCCTGTGGACAGATGTACTTGCAAAA
>CAJJZO010000166.1 GCA_905197585.1 uncultured Collinsella sp. | reverse complement strand
GCAGGTTCCCGTTCCCGAGGACATGGTGGGCGAAAACTCCAAGTGGCTGCGCGAGAACGACATCTGTCAGCTGCTCTTCGCTGACGATGAGCTCATGGGCGTGACCCCGCCGATGTTCATCGAGACCACCATCGTCCAGACCGACCCGGGCTTTAAGGGCGACACCGTCCAGGGTTCCACCAAGCCGGCCACGATTGACACCGGCGCTGTCATCCAGGTCCCCATGTACCTCAACGAGGGCGAGGTCATCAAGGTTGACACCCGCGACGGCAAGTTCGTCTCCCGCGTCTAGCAACCAACTCTTCTAGGAGGACTCATGCCCCAGGAAATCAAGATTGACGGCATCGGCATTTCGCCCGATGTTCTGACCGCCATCGTCTCGCGCGCCGTGTCGGATGTCGAGGGCATCGCCTCCGTTGGCGTCAAGGACCTTGCCACCAACCTTGTCTCCATGATGCTCTCGTCCAAGGCCCCTGCTTCCGAGCCGGCGGTCGAGGCCGAGGTCGTCGGCGACAAGCTCGCACTCACCGTGCGTGTCGTGGTGTTCTTTGGCTATCCGTTCAAGAAACTCGCCGAGGCCGTTCGCGCCGCCGTGGTCGCCGCCATCGATGCCCAGGTTGGCGTCGAGGTCGAGCGCGTTGACGTTTGCATCGACGGCCTCGTTTTCCCCAAGGAGTAACCTTTGAGCCTTAAGGTTTATCGCGGGCGTACGCTTGCCCGCAGTCAGGCGCTGCAGCTGCTGTTCCAGGCCGAGGCCACGGACAGCCCGCTCGAGCGCGTCCTCGAGGGTGATTTCCTGATCTCGAAGGGTCCCCTCGACCCCTATGCGTTGGAGCTGTGCCGCGGTGCCTACGAGCATATCGACCGCATCGACTGCGCTCTGCGCTCCGTCGCCAAGAACTGGGATCTTATGCGCATGCCCGGCGCCGACCGTAATCTGCTGCGTATCGCCGTTTACGAGATGCGTTTCCTCACCGACGAGGAGGTTTCGGACGCCATCGTGATCAACGAGGCTGTCGAGCTTGCCAAGGCCTATGGCACCGACCAGTCCGCGTCGTTCGTCAACGGCGTGCTGGGCAAGATCGCTCGCAGCGAGGAGCTGCCGGGCGAGGACCTGTACCAGGAGCTGATGGCCGAGGATCGCGCTCGCGAGGAGGCGCAGGCTGCCGAGGCGGCCGCCAAGGTCGCTGCCGCTCAGGCTGCCGCCGGTGTACTTGCCGAGGATGCGGACGCTGCTGAGGCCGTCGAGGCCGACTCCGTCGAGGAGTAGTCATGCCAGAGGGTTCCGTCCGCAACTTCGACGAGATCTCGGACCGCTTGGACCAGATCATCGCTACCGTTCGCTCAAAGGATACGTCCTTGGAGCGTTCGCTCGATCTGTTTGACGAGGCGATTGAGCTGGGCACCCGTGCGGTCGACATGGTCGATAAGTTTGAGCTGACGCCGCGTGAGGCCGACAAGCTCGAGCAGGAATACGATGAGGATGCGGCAAACGAATCCCAGGATAGCTAGGCCGCATCTCCGGATACGAATGGTTGATGGCATTCATGAAACGCGTGCGTCTTGATGACGAACTGATTTCACAGGGCATCTGCGCCGATCGCGCGGATGTCCTTCGCACTCTTATGGCCGGCTTGGTCTCGAGTGGCGGCGAGCGCTTGACTTCGCCGGGCCTTAAGGTAATCCCGGGCCTTCCGCTGCACGTGAAGGGGCGCATTCCCTATGTTGGCCGCGGCGGTCTTAAGCTCGAAGGCGCGCTTGATGCGTTTGGCATCAATCCGACGGGCCTTGCCTGTCTGGATGTGGGCTGCTCTACCGGCGGCTTTACCGATTGCCTGCTTAAGCGCGGAGCTGCGACCGTTGTCTCGGTGGACGTGGGTCGCGCCCAGTTCGATTGGTCGTTGCGTCAGGACGATCGCGTGACGCTGCATGAGCGCACAAACGTGACGCAGCTGCCTGAGCTTGGCTATGCCGGCGTCATCGACCTGGCTGTGTGTGATGTCTCGTTTACCAGCATCGCGAACATTATCGATGCGGTACTGGCGTGCCTGGCTCCTACGGGAGCATTCTGCACGCTCGTAAAGCCGCAGTTTGAGGCTCCGGCGGCGCTGGTGGGCGCGGGCGGCATTGTGACCGATCACGCCGTGCGCCGCGATACACTCGTGGCGGCGGTTGAACTCTTTGCCGCCAAGGGCCTGTTCCCGGTCGATGTGTGCGTGTCGCCCATTCATGGTGCCAAGGGCAACGTTGAGTTTTTCCTGTACGGCACGAGATTTGACCCCGGCGATCGCTCGCAAGACGAGCTGCAATCCCAGGTATCGGTTATGAGCGAGAAAGCTGCAACGCTATGAAGGTCTTTCTGGTTCCCAATTACTACAAGCAAGAGGCGGTCGAGAGCGGCCTGATGCTCGAGCTTTGGCTGACTCGCCAGGGCTATGAGGTCGCATGGGCTGCCGACCAGCGATCCAAGATTCAGAGCACGCCTGATATTGACGGCTCCGATCTGGTCATTACGCTCGGCGGCGACGGCACGTTGCTGCGCGCTGCCCGCATCCTCAACCATCGTGAGATTCCTATCCTCGGTCTTTCCTATGGTCACCTGGGTTTTTTAACTGCTGCGAGTCCCGAGGAGCGCGACATTCTGAAGGTCGTGAGCGACGCCCTGTCCGGCGAGCTGCATGTGAGCCGTCGCGCTACCATCGCCGCGGATATCGTGTCCGTGCGCGAAGATGGTACGAAGGATGTCGTGCGCACCTTCGCCCTCAACGACATGGCGCTTACGCGCGGCCCCCTGTCCGATATGGTCGAGTTCGACATCACGGTGTCCGGCCATCATATCGACCGTCTGCGTGGCGACGGCGTGGTCGTGTCCACGGCGACTGGTTCTACGGGTTACGCACTCAGTGCCGGTGGCCCCATCGTGAGCCCCGACTATACGGGCATGGTCTGCGTACCCATTGCGCCGCACACCATTCAGGCCCGTGCCTTCTTGACTTCGCCGAGTGATGTCGTCGAGATCTTTATGTCTGATGACCGTCCGAGTGTTCCGGCGATCGCTATCGATGGACAGTTTATTACCTGCGATGGTACCGTTGACAGCGTGGCCGTGCGCCGCGGGCCCGGAGATGTGCTGCTCCTCGATTACGGCCCCGAGAGCTTCTATAACTCGGTGAGCCGCGTTTTCTACGGAGTCCGTCATGATCGATGAGCTGCAGGTTTCTAACATTGCACTCATTCGCGAGGCGACGTTGGTGCCGAGTGCCGGCCTGACTGTCCTGACCGGCGAGACCGGCGCTGGCAAGACCGCGCTGCTCTCGGCTCTTAAGCTTATTTTGGGCGAGCGCGCGGATTCGTCGACGGTGCGCGAGGGCGAGGCGCTCGCGAGCGTCGAGGCACGACTCTTCGACGGGCCGCACGACACGGAAGGGTTCACCGTGCAGCGCAGTCTTTCTGCCGAGGGCCGCAGCCGCGTGAAGATTGACGGCCGCATCGCCAGCGTGCGCGAGCTTTCGGAGCGCGTTGGCGTGATGATGGATCTGTGCGGCCAACACGAGCACCAGCGCCTGCTCGATCCGGCGCATCATGTTGCCATGGTCGATGCCTGGGCTGGGCGCGCGGCGCTCGAGGCGCTGGATGCGTACCGTGCCTGCTTTAAGGCATCGCGTGCTGCCGCCAAGGAGGTTCGACGTGTCGAAGAGGCCTCGCGTGCGCAGGGGAGCCGCGTCGAGGAGGCGCGTTTTGCCCTTGAGCGCATCGCTGAGGTCGACCCCAAGCCAGGCGAGTACGAGGAACTCGAGGAGCTGCTGCCTCGCTCGGAGCACGCCGAGGTCTTGGTGGCGACGGCAAACGAGGCCCATGCATCGCTTGCTGCCGAAGGGGGAGCGCTCGATGCCGTGAACGGCGCCGTGGCCGAGCTTTCCCGCATGGCGACCGTTGACCGCAAGCTAGGTGACATCGCAGACGCACTTTCGGACGCCTGCATCTCACTCGAGGACTGCGCCAACGAGCTGCGCGCCTATCGCGATGGTGTTGCGTTTGACCCTCGTGAGCTCACTCGCATGCGCGAGCGGTATTCCGACCTTAAGGGACTTCTGAGGCAGTGGGGCCCCACCATGGATGACGTGTTTTCCATGCGCGATCGCTCGCAAGAG
>CAJJZO010000165.1 GCA_905197585.1 uncultured Collinsella sp. | reverse complement strand
AAGCCAAGCATGCCCTGCGCAACGGCCGCAGTTTCATGGCGAACGAATACGGGATTACTATGACCTGCGTTCCCGATTGGGATAGCGTTCGCGCGTCGAAAACGGTGGCCGCCGTGCTTTTGGGCGAGCTCTCGATTGGTACGCCCCGCGAGGCGGGAACGAGGATAGCGGCTGAGCTTTTGGACTGTCCACTCGTAATGGTTCCCGGCGCGCACAACGGCCTGCGCGATCGCCCGGCAGCGGCTGCTCAGACTGTCCGTGGTATCCTGGGGCTCTAACACCCGCAATAGCCAAAACAGGCTTCACCCGCAAACGTTTCGGCTGTGTTAACAAATGTGCTCAAAACCTTACGTTTGCGGCTCCAGTTGCGCCGTCTGCCAACTCATAAAAATGTAACAGCATTCACGTGCCTACCTGCATCGACAAGGTGTTACCCTTGTAACATTTGGAACCCACCGCTCCATGCGAAACTATCGAAAGGGCCCCGTATGCTCAATAATCACGAGGTCAATCTAACCGACGAGGAGGCCGCCGCCGAGGTCGCCCGTGTCGCAAGGACCTACCCCGTGGTACGTTTGCTGTCGGCCGATCAGATTAAGAGCGAGCCTAACTGCCTGCTCGTCGGCGATCGCTGCCCTTGTCTGCGTCAGTCGAGTCTTGAGGCCTTGACAGATTCCGATGAGGTGTCGGAGCAACTGCTCAACGATGGTGTTGAGTACCGCGCCCGCCTGCGCCCTCTAAAGGTCGAGGGCGAGCCTCATGTCTTGCTGATGGTGCGTCCGATTGATGAGCAAGAGGCTGCAGAAGAGGACCTTGTCTACACCGACGTGCTGACGGGCGTGTGCAATCGTCGATATTACGAGGAAAAGCTCCGTAGCGCCCGCATGAAGGCCGGCGTTGCGATGATCGACCTTGATGATTTTAGGGTCTTCAACGATACGTGTGGCCGCCATGCCGGCGACCTTGCGCTCGGTGCTGTGGCAACAGCCATACGCAGCGGTATTCGTTCGACTGACGAACTTGTGCGCTATGGCTGCGACAAGTTTGTAGCTGTCATGCCCAATATTCCCTCCGATGACTTTGCCCGTCGTCTGCGTCAGGTATCCGATGCCGTTCATGCCACGATTATTCCGGGCCATGAGCACGTGAGCTTGACGGCATGTGTTGGTGGCGTTCGCATTCATGGCGAGACGGTCGATGAGGGCGTTGGCCGCGCTGTCCAGTTACTGAGCCGTGCCAAGGCAAAAGCCGGTACGGTCGTGACCGATGCCGATTCCATCGAGGCCTTCCAAAGCGAAAAGCCTTTGGTGCTTATTATCGATGACTCCGAGATGAACCGAGCCATTCTCAACGAGATGCTCAAGGACGAGTATTGCATCCTCGAGGCCGATAACGGTCGTACGGCGCTCGATATGGTCGACCGTTATGGCGATGAGTTGTCGCTCGTGCTGCTGGACATTGTCATGCCGGGCGCGAGCGGCTTTGAGGTACTGGCCGATCTGTCGCGCCGATCGGGTATCGACAATCTGCCTGTCATCATGATTTCGAGCGAAGATTCCGATGATATGGTTCTGCGCGCGTACGAGCTGGGCGCCTCGGACTATATCAACCGCCCGTTTGACTCCCGTGTCGTGCGCCGCCGTGTAAGCAACACCATCCGCCTATACGCCAAACAGCGCCGCCTGACGAACCTGCTGTCCCAGCAGTACAACGAGCGTGTCAAGAACAGTCGCATGCTCATCGACATCATGGCCGGCGTCATGGAGCTTCGCAACGGCGAGAGCGGCAGGCACGTTACGAACATCGAGAAGCTGACCGAGTTGCTGCTTGGCTGTCTGGTCCAGCGTAGCGGCACGATCTCCCTCGACAATGAGGAACGCTCCACGATCGCCCTGGCTTCGGCGCTGCACGATATCGGCAAGATGTCGATTGACGATGCGATTCTCAACAAGCCCGGACGCCTTACGCCCGAGGAGTTCGAGATTATGAAGACGCATACTACGATTGGCGCCGGCATGTTGCTTGAGCTGGGCCGCCATCACGTCGGCAATGCGCTTATGGAATATGCGTACCAGATTGCGCGTTGGCACCACGAGCGCTGGGACGGCAAGGGTTATCCCGATGGCCTTAAGGGAGACGAAATTCCCATTGCCGCACAGGTGGTTTCGGTGGCCGACGTGTACGATGCGCTGACGAGCGTGCGCGTGTACAAGGACGCTATCCCGCACGAGGAAGCGATCAAGATGATTCTGGACGGTAAGTGCGGCACCTTTAACCCGTTGCTGCTCGACTGTTTGCTCGAGGTGCAAGACCAAATTGCCGAGACGTTGGCACGCCCCGCCGATGTCGTCGCGTTTCCTACGATTTAGTTTGACCAAAGGAGTTTTTAATCCATGATTTCCATGCGTGAGGCGTATGAGAAGATCGGCGCTAATTATGATGACGCGTGTGCTCGGCTGATGGGCGGGGAAATGCTTGCCCGCTTTGCCCTCAAGTTTTTAGATGACGAGAGCATGGACAGGTTGGAGGCTGCCATGGCGGCAGGAGACGCCGAGGAAGCGTTTATGGCAGCGCACACGCTCAAGGGCGTGAGCCAGAACCTGGGATTCGATAATCTGTACGAGCCGGCGGTCGTGGTGACCGAAGCGCTGCGCGGCGCCGATGCCGTTGACGGCGCTCGCGAGGGAATGCATGCGTTGCAGCAGCAATATGCGGCTACGATGTCGGCCCTGCGCGAGGCGGCCGAATAAGAGCTTGCGAGCCTTGATGACTATGAGAGTGGATAATCTCCCGTTTTAGGCCCGGTGGTGGCCTCGAAGTGGGAGATTATCCACTCTCGTTCGATACGTGTCCAAAAATCCACTCTCACCCCTTCTGATTAGTGAATGGGCTATGCGCACTGGCGGGGCTTTCCGCATGCAATCAATATCGTTGTTCGATAAACTGTTCGAATAACGATAGAGTCGATGAGGGTGAGTGTATGTCTAACAGCGTTCAGCGTATGGCCAAAGCGGGCGAAAATATCAGGAAGCTTGGCTTTTGCATGGCAGCCGTTTTTGCAGGGATGCTCGTCGCTTTTGCCGCGTTGGTTGTTTACGTGATCTGGTATGCGGTTGCAAACGTTGCTTCTGTCGATTCTTTCGGCGTCGTGACGCTTCTCGATGGCGGGTGCATCGTTATCCCAAGCGGACTGTGCCTGGCACTCGTCGTGGGTATTTCGCTTGTCGTTCTGTGTGGGATCAGCCGTAACATCTCGCGAGGCGTCTCGCCCTTTACCAAGACGCATGTGCGGCTTATCCGTGTTCTTGCGCTTGCCTTTGCTGTTAACGCCGCGGTTTCGCTTATTGGTGCCTACGGATCGGTCAATCTTACCATTGGTGGGCTGGAGCTTTACGTCGTGCCTCATTCCTTCGTTATTGAGATTTGCCAAGGCGTTGCCTTTGATGCGGGGTCGCTTATCGGCGCGGCTGTCTGTCTGTGTATCTCGGTGATCTGGAGTTATGCCTCGCTGCTCCAAGAGCAGTCTGACGAGCTTGTGTAGGAGGAAGCATGAGCTATCTCATCATCGAGCTTGAGACGCAGCTACTTAAGACCGGAAAGACCAGTGCTGATCTGATTCGTGCCACGGGGCATACTCCGGCTAATATTTCTAAGCTAAGAAACGGAAAAATTAAAGCTATTCGCCTTAAGACGCTTCTCGATATTTGCGATGAACTTGACTGTCAACCGGGAGATATTATTCAGCGCGTGAGCGAGAAAGAGCTTGAGGAGCTTATTGTTGAGCGTGCAAAAAATGTCGTGAGGCAGATGCGGGACGGCGGAGGCAATGAGGCGTTGCTTCCGACATCAGTCTTTGCTGTAGATTTGAGCGACGAGTAGCATAAAGCGAACAACTATAACGAAATATCAGCGTAAAGGGGCCCGTGTCTAACACGGGTTCTTTCTTTTAGATTACCTTGACAAATATGAGTTATCGAAAAACAATAACAACTATGAAAAACGATAAAGGAAAGAAGGAACGATATGAGCGGTTTTGCTATCAAGCAGAACGGGAGGCCGATGAACGCATCAGCGATAAAGTTAGAGGCTTCGGTAGTTTGTGTGACAAGGGGCTAGCCTAGGCAGCAACGCTCTTCGCTCCCTTCACGCCCTTCTTCCTC
>CAJJZO010000164.1 GCA_905197585.1 uncultured Collinsella sp. | reverse complement strand
TTTGAGTGCCTTAAGCGTCTTGACGACGGGCAGCGGGCAGGCATTGCCCATGGCATTGACTTCAATCTTGGTAGACATAGCAAATTCCTTTCGAAAGAACCGTTCTAGAGAACGGCAAACAGTTACATAAACGTGCGGGCTAGCGAACAACGCGGACGGCAGGACCGCCCAGCTCCGCCTCGCACACGCGCCCGACAACGGCCGCGATGCGCCCCTCGGCATCCAGGCGACGC
Organism: uncultured Collinsella sp.; assembly: GCA_905197585.1. GTDB lineage: Bacteria > Actinomycetota > Coriobacteriia > Coriobacteriales > Coriobacteriaceae > Collinsella. The sequence goes on along the minus strand of CAJJZO010000164.1, from coordinate 3,946 downwards.
GCAAGCTCATCCACATCCGCCGCGGGCGCCGCGATAAGCAAACCACCAGACGTCTGCGGATCGTACAGCGCATCCAGCATGCCCGGCTCCAGATCCTCGTCGGCAGCCACACGCGGGCCAAAGAAGTCCTGGTTGCGGTAGGAGCCCGCGGGGATAATGCCCAGACGCGCCATGTCGAGCACCTGATCAAAGAGCGGCAACGATCCCGACGCAAGCTCAACTTGCACGCCCGAGCCCTCGGCCATCTCGCACGCGTGCCCAATCAGGCCAAAGCCCGTAATGTCGGTGCAGCCGTGAAGTTCGAGCCCCTCGGCCAGACGAATCGGCGCCTCGTTGAGGGTGCGCATCGAGTCAAACATGGCTGCGGCCTCGTCCTGCTCGATAAGCTCGCCCTTAATGGCCGTGGTGATGATGCCCGAGCCGATCGCCTTGGTCAGCAGCAGAACATCGCCCACGCGTGCGCCGCTGTTGGCGAGCATGCGGTCGAGCGCGACAAAGCCGCTCACGGACAGGCCGTACTTGGGCTCGTCGTCGTTGATGGTATGGCCGCCAGCGATGGAGCAACCCGCCTCGACGCACTTGTCGGCGCCGCCCGCCAGAATCTGACCGGCAACCTCGATGCCCAGACAACTGGGTATGCAGAGTAGGTTCATGGCATGGCTCGGCCGCCCGCCCATGGCGTAGATGTCCGACAGCGAGTTGGCCGCGGCGATCTGGCCAAACAGAAACGGGGCGTCGACCATCGGCGGGAAGAAGTCGATGGACTGCACAAGCCCCAGGTTCTCCCCTACGCGGAAGACGCTCGCATCGTCAGAAGTATCGAACCCCACGAGCAAGTTGTCGTTATGCACATTTGGCAAGTCGCCCAGGACCTGGGCGAGGGCTCCAGGAGCCAACTTAGCGGCTCAACCGCTCGCGGCCGTCATGGACGTGAGCTTAATCTGATCGTCAGCCATACGAACCCCCTTCCAACAAATCAACGACTTTAAGTATACGCGCCAGGCACGCTTCCCAAGAGACCGCCGACGGCTCAAACGTCGAAGGCGGAGCCGCAAGCGCCTGCGCGATAGCATCTGCCAGTGCGCGCTCAAACAACGGAAGGTCGGACGCCACGGGCGTGTCGACATCCGTCATACGCGGCGACGCCACCCACGTCACGGGAGCACCGGGAAGCATCGCCTCCATCCAGGGACGAACACCGGGCAAATCGGTCGCTACAACTTTGCAACCGCACGCGAGGGCCTCGATCGTCACGAGCGGCAGACCCTCGTAAAACGAAGGCAACACAAAGACGTCGGAACTGCGGTAGGCACGCACGAGTCCATCGCTATCCAGACGCCCCGCCAGCGTCACCGGCACATCCGAGGCCGCGGCCAAGCGCTCGATACGCGCGTACTCGGCATCGTCCCCGCGGCCGCCCACAAGTACCAAGCCAGATGGGCGGACGTCATCGTCAATCGGCAATGACACAGCTCGAACCAGCGACTCGACGCCCTTTTTAAAGCAAATCTTGCCCACGTACACAAGCGATCCCGGCTGCCTCGCCACGCTTGCGTCGCGACAGAAGACGCGATGGTCATAGCCCGTCCCAATCACGTGAATGCGATCGGTATCGACGCCGCACACAAGGCCAATCTGCTCAGCCTGCTCAGCATGGAGCGCAAAAACGGCATCGCGCCGACGAACCGCACTTACGATGCGATCGCGCTCGAGCGCATGCGAACGCAGCTGGCGCAGGTCGGTCGAATGGCACACGGCAACAACCGGCACGCCCCGGACGCACTCGCGCGCCAATGCGGTCACCAGATACAGGTGATGGCAGAGCACCAGATCGGGCCGAAACTCAGCCACCGCCCGATCGATTGCAGCAGCAAATGCCCGCTCAAATGCCTTGAGCATCGAAGGCGTCAGGTCACGATAGCGTGTGGAGGGATAGGGCATGACATCGGACATACCGCAGATGGGAAACGGCAGCTCGGGCGACTCGAACGGTACGGCAAACACGGCAGCACGTCGGTCCAGCTCGCCTTGGGTATCACCCGGAGCCGCGCCGCAAAGCACGGCGGCGCGATGCCCCGTCTCGATCTGCTCACGCACGAGCGCGGCAAGGTAGGTGCCGCTACCCGTGCTATCTGGTTTTTGTGCCGAGATATTGAGGATGCGCATGTCGCGGTACACCCCTAGGCCAAGGCGGCGGCGCGAATCGCCGCGCCGATCGCGCCGGCAAAGCGCGCCTGGGGCGACGTAGTCACCGGCGAGCCCAGCAGCGCGCCCAGCCGCTCCACGACATAGGCGTTCTCGCACAGGCCACCGGTCAGGTAGTACGGGGCGCCCGCGGCCTGCCCGGCCATAGTGGCAACGCGCGACACGACGCTCTCGATCACGCCACGCGCAATGTTCTCGCGCGGCTCACCGCGACCGATCAGGCTGATGACCTCGCTTTCGGCAAACACCGTGCACATGCTGCTGATCTTGGTAGGCTCGCCGGAACGCGCCAGGTCGGCCATCTGCTGCTGGGAAATGCCCAGGCGGTCGGCCATAATCTCCAAAAAGCGCCCCGTGCCGGCGGCGCACTTGTCGTTCATGGCAAACTTGGCCACGCGGCCGCCCTTGAGTTGGATGACCTTGGTATCCTGACCGCCCACATCGATCACGGTGCCATGGTCACCAAACAGGCGCACGGCGCCGGTGCCGTGGCAGGTGATCTCGGTCACGACCTTGTGCGCATAGGGCACAGCGACACGGCCGTAGCCAGTCGCGATCACGCGCGCATCGTCGCCCGTCACGTCATAGCCGGCCGCTGCCAGTGCCTCGCGCAGCCGCCCGGAAGCATCGATCGAGGAGAACCCGGTTGGCTGAACGCACGTCCACGCCACCGAACCCTCCCCGTCGACCACAGCAGCCTTAGCCGCCGTAGACCCGATATCGATCCCGATCCCTATCATGGCTCTCTCCCAATCTAAACATCAAAGACAGCGGCGCGTTCAGGCGCCTTAGCTCTAGGTTTCTCAGGTGCCGGAGATTGCCCCGAAAGAGGAGCGCAGCGTACTTTGGGTACGCAAGCGACGGTTTGAGGGGCAAGATCCGGTGCCTGAGGAAGCTAGAGGGTTTCGATGAAGGCGGCGATGCGGGTCTCGATCTGGCCCATGTCGCCATTGCTGTAGTCGGTCTCGATCTTCATGTACGGAATACCCGCACCCTCGACGGCCTCCTGCATGCGCGCGCTCTCAACATTGAAGGTGTGGCAGGCCTGTAGCACGCTCTCTACCACGCCATCGACATGGTACTTCTCGCACATGGCCAGTGTGTTCTCCATGCGGCTGTCGTTGGGCGTCATGACCGAGCAGTTGATATCCAGATAACGGTCGGCGATAGCGCGCAGAATGTCGGGCGCGTCCGGGTCGACCATCATGGCCGCCGTGCGCTCGCCCGAACAGTCGTCCATGCACACGACCACGCCGCCGTTGGACTCGATAGTACGGCCGATCTTGTTAATCACGCCGCCCACCGGGCAGCCGGTGATCAGAATGCGCTTGGCATCCGCCGCAACCGGGCGCTCGCCCGCGTCGTAGGCCTCGCGCAGCTTGGCAACCTTTTGCTCCAGCTGCTGCGTATAGGCCTCGATATCAAAGCTGAACGTACCGGCAAACATGGTGCTCATCAGATCGACGCCGCTCATGGCTGCCGGCTGGTTGGCCTGCAGCGCAAACATCTCGAGCTGGGCCGCACGCAAGCGGTTGCGGCGTCGGACGGCAGCACGTAGGTCGTCGTCGGTAATCGTAATACCGTAGAATCTCTCGAGCTCCTCCTTAAGCAGACGGCACTCCTCGTACCAGCCTTCACGCTCGTAGGCGCGATCGCGACCCTGCGGCAGGTGCAGAATGTGCGTGCGCTTGAGCTCGTTGAGTAACTCGTACATCTTCATCTTGCCGTCGCAGGTGGTCTC
>CAJJZO010000163.1 GCA_905197585.1 uncultured Collinsella sp. | reverse complement strand
GCCTTCTGCTGCTGCTTGACCAGCTTGGCGCCCTTCTTTTTGTTGAGGCCGCGCTTCTTGCGCACGATCTCGACGCGGTCCTCAAAGGGCGCAGTCACCAGCACGGCGATGTGGTTGGGGTTGTTGCGCAGCAGATAATCGGACAGACGGCCTTCGATAATGCAGCTCTCGGTCTCACCCAGATCCAAAATCACCTGGCTCATCTTTTGGAACAACTTGTCCGAGTACGAACGCGCATCGTAGCGGTCGGGCAGAAACGCCATGTTCTCCACGGCCAGGCGCTCGTCGTAGGCGGCCATCTTGTCGAGCGACTCGCCCGCGCGCAGCGACGCACGCACCAGCAGCTCGTTATCGTACAGCGGAATCCCCAACTCGTCGGCAAGCATGCGACCAATCTCGTGGCCCTCGGCGCCAAAGTCGCGCGCGATGGTAATGACCACAGGATTCTTCTTGTTCTCCAGATCGCTCATCGCGATTCCTTTCTCTATGTGACAAAGGGGCTGTCCCTTTGCCACATTCTACGCTGCCACCATTCGCCTCTGATATGCGCGAACCAGCAGCGAGATACCAAAGTTGAGCACAAAGTACATCGCAAACACCAGGCCGTAGAGCATAAGCACCTGCGACAGGTCGATCGCGTGGGCCATCACGACGTTTGCCGCGTACATGAGCTCGGCCACGTTAATACCCGAAAGATACGAGCTGTCCTTAATGACGGTCGTGCACTGGCTAAACAGCGCCGGAATGATCGTCTTAAACGTCTGCGGCAGGATGATATAGCGCATGGTGGCAAAGAAGCCAAAGCCCTGGCTCTGCGCCGCCTCAAACTGGCCACGCGGAATCGAGTTGAGACCGCCGCGCACAATCTCGGCCATAACAGCGCTGGTAAACAGCGTAAAGGCGATGGTCGAAATCACAATGTCCAAACCCTGCACCGTAAAGTAGATAAACAGGATCCACAGCAGGTTTGGCGTGCAACGGAACAGCTCGATATAGGCGCTCACCAAAATACGGAACGGGCGGGGCGCATAGCTCTTGACGAGCGCCAGCACCGTGCCAAAGATGAGCGAGAAAAAGATTGACAGCGCCGAGATCTCGATCGTCTTAACAAAGCCGCCCCAAATGTAGAGCAGGTTGGTCGCGTTGAAGATTTCCATGCGCTAGGCCTCCTCTACGTTGTCGAGCCCCAGCTCGGCCAGGCTCACGCCGCGCGGACGCTCCTTGGAGCGGCGCTCGAGCCACTGCACCAGCATGGCGAGCGGAAAGCAGATGATGAAGTACATAAGGCAGCAGACGATGTATCCCTGCAGGTAACCGTACAGACTCACAAAGTTGTCGGAACGGTACATAAGGTCGCCGCCGGCCACAAGTGCCAGCACCGACGTGTTCTTGACCAGGTTGAGCGCCTGGTTACACAGCGGCGGCAGAATGATCTTGAACGTCTGGGGTAGCACGATGTACCAGTACGCCTGCGCACGGGTGAAGCCCTGGCTCTGGGCCGCCTCCATCTGACCGCGCGGAACCGCCTCGATACCAGTGCGGATGACCTCCGAAATGTAGGCCGCGTGATACAGGCCCACACCCAAGAAGCCCAGCACGAACGGCGCGATGCGCACCGGCTGGTCGGCACCGGTTATGGCCTGCAAAAACCGCGGACCGACCATGTACATAAAGAGCACCTGCACGGGCAACGGGGTGTTCTGGTAAAACTCCACGTACACGCGGCTTATGGCGCGCAGCACGCGCGAACGGGTGGTAGAGAACACGCCCAGCAGCGTGCCCAGCACCAGCGACAGCAGCAGACCGGCAACGACCACCTGCAGCGTCACGCCAAAGCCCTCCCAGAAGGGCCCCATGTTTTGAAATGTCGTCGACCAGCGGTCGGCGTCAAACAATCCTTCGAGCATTTGATTCCTTCCTTGGACGATGCGCCTATACAAGACCCCAGGTCTTGACCTCTTGGTCGAGCCAGCCATCGGCCAGGCGATCGCAAATCACCTGATCGACCACGGCCGAAAGGTCGCAGCCCTTCTTGGTCGCCACGCCGTAGCCCTGCTCGCCAAACTTGACCTCGGGCTGCAGCAGCTCAACGGTCTCGTTCATGTAACCGGCCAGCGTGGAGCGGTCCATGGCAAAGACGTCGATATTGCCAGCGTCGAGCGAACTCTTGATGATGGGGTAGCCGCTAAAGGCCCTAAACTCGGGCTTACAGCTAAAGCCGTTGTCCTTGATCATCTGCTCGATCAGGCTCTGCGTGGTGGCGCCCTGGCTCACGCCAATGACCTTGCCATCCAAATCCTCAATCGAGGTAAAGCCCGAACGCTTCTTGACCATGAGTCCCACGTAGTCGGTGCGATACGGCGTCGAGAAATCCCAGCTCTTCTTGCGCTCGTCGGTGATGGTGTAGGTCGCCGCGACCACGTCGAGTTGACCGTTATCGATCAGCGGGCCGCGCGTCTTGGGCGTTACGTCGGTAAACTCGACTAGCTCCTGGGCGCGGGCCTCCTTGTAGCTCACGCCAAAGACGGCAGCGGCGATCTGGTAGCACAAATCGACTTCCATGCCCTCAAAGCGGCCCTTGGCGGTGTCGTAATAGCCATAGCCGGGAACGTCCTTCTTAACGCCGGCATTCAGATGGCCACGCGACTTGATGGCCGCAAGCTTGGACCCCTTGTCGGAGTCCTCGCCGCTGGTGGAGTTGTCGCAACCGGTAAGCGCGGTCCCCGTCAGCGCAAGCATGCCGGCGCCAGCCAACTGCAAAAAGCGACGGCGCGACACGGCCGCCCTCGTCATATCCGTCATGTCCATCACCGCGCCTAGTGCAGAATCTTGGACAGGAACTCGCGGCAGCGCGGGTTCTCGGGGTTATCGAAGAAGTGCTCGGGCGTGCCCTCCTCCAGGATGCGGCCGTCCTCCATAAAGATGACGCGGTCGGCCACCTGGCGCGCAAAGCCCATCTCGTGCGTCACGCAGATCATGGTGATGTCCTCCTGCGCAAGCTCAATCATAACGTCAAGGACTTCCTGGACCATCTCGGGGTCGAGTGCCGAGGTCGGCTCGTCAAACAGGATGATGGGCTGCTTGGTGCACAGGGCACGAGCGATGGCGATGCGCTGCTGCTGACCGCCCGAGAGATTCTGCGGATACTCGCCGGCCTTATGCGCCATGCCAACGCGCTTGAGCGCGGCGATGGCGATCTCGGTCGCCTCCTCCTTGCTCTTCTTTTGCAGTTTGATGGGCGCGAGCGTCAGGTTGCCCAGCACCGTCATGTTGGGATACAGGTTGAACTGCTGAAACACCATGGAACTATACTTGCGAGCCATCTCCAGGTGATTCTTTTTGGTGAGCGGCGTACCGTCGATGACAACCTCGCCCGACGTGGGCTCCTCCAGATAATCGACGCAACGGATGAGCGTCGACTTACCCGAACCGGAAGGCCCGATCATTACGAGCTTCTCGCCGCGTTTGACGGTGAGGTTGATATCTTTGAGCACATGCAGGTCGCCAAAGTACTTGTTGAGATGCTTGATCTCGATCATGTCTGCCATGAATGTCCCTTCCCTGCGTTTACACGAGCTGAACTATTGTACGGAAAGAACCACGTTTCCGCAGCCCACACTACATTCCCGTAAAGAACCCGCAACCTTCCACCCACTCATTGGGGACAGGTTTAAATGAGTACCCGCTCATTGGGCACTCATTTAAGCCTGTCCCCAATGACTAGGTGCGGAAAGGGTGTGAATGTTGGATTTACGCGCTATGATGTGCCCTTGCATACAGAGCCCGGCGGAATGGTAACGGTCGCCGGGACACGTTTTTGAAAGGACAATCATGTCAGAAGAACTTCGTTCCATCCCGCCCCAACACGGGTCCTTTGTTTTTACGTCGGAGTCGGTGACCGAAGGTCATCCCGATAAGATCGCCGACCAGATCAGCGACGCCGTCCTCGACGCAATCCTCGCCAAAGAAATAGAGCTACAGGAGCAGGGCTACATCGCCCCCAACGGCGTGCCTGCGAACGTGGAGAACGTCCGCTGCGCCTGCGAGACCCTCGTGACCACCGGCACCGTCATCGTTGCCGGCGAGATCCGCACCCAGGCCTACGTCGACGTGCAGGAAATCGCCCGCGGCGTCATCCGCCGCATCGGCTACAACCGCGCCAAGTTCGGTTTTGACTGCGACACCTGCGGCGTCATGAGCCTCATCCACGAGCAGTCCCCCGATATCGCCCAGGGCGTCGACGAGTCCTTCGAGACCCAGACCGGCGCGACCACCGACCCGATC
>CAJJZO010000162.1 GCA_905197585.1 uncultured Collinsella sp. | reverse complement strand
GGGGGTATAGCCTCCGCGAGGAGGAGTGGTCATGCCGGGGTTAGCATTCACTGGGCTTCGACTTCCCGACCTTCGGCAGCGCACTGAGGTCCTGCTTCTCCCTCACGAGGAAGAGGTCAGAAGCCGAGCGGCGGGACCGTCAAAACGCTCGGGGCGAGGACGGGGCAGCCGAGCTCTGGGGCGTGTGGTGCGCCTTGATGGGCGACCCGCAATCCCGAGACCTTACGAGGATCACCCCTGCGTCGAGACCTTCGACGCCAAAACGAATGAGATAATCCGCGCGATTGAGGTGGAATAATTTGCCAGCTACCGTAAGCATAGTAGTTCCCGTCTACAACGTCGGCAGCTACGTCGACTACTGCGTCCGCAGCGTCCTCAGCCAGACCTTCCCTGACTGGGAGATGGTCCTCGTCAACGATGGATCGAGCGACGACTCCGGAGAGCGATGCCGAAGATGGGCCGAGGCGGATGCGCGCATCTCTCTTGTCAATCAGGAGAACGCGGGCGTCTCCGTCGCCCGGAACAACGGGCTCGCCAGCTCGACTGGTCCTTATGTCATGTTCGTTGACCCCGACGACTGGCTTGAGCCCGATTCGCTCGAGACCCTTCTCTCGGGGATGGGGGACGGCGTCGAGATTTGCGTTGGTGACTGCCTCTTGGAAAAACACGGGCAGACCAAACTGATTCCCATGATCAACTGCGATCAGCGCGACTTCGACAGCAACGATAGACAACGCCTCATGGCGCTCGCCCTCAACGGCAGGGGCTTCGAGTCCGCTAACGACGTTATCCTCGGGTCGCCTTGGGGCAAGCTGTACCTTCGGTCCTTCCTCGACGAAAACGGGCTGCGTTTCAAGCCCGGGCTCAAGAAGGAGCAGGACGTTCTCTTCAACCTCAACGCCATCTCCCGCGTAAATCACCTGCGGAGGGTCCCGAGGGCCGTCTACCACTATCGGGTCAACGAGGGCTCTGTCTGCAACAGGTACCTCCCCGACTTCGACTCTATAACCGACGACATTCTCTCGTCAATAAGGGACCTCATCGACGAGAACGGATACTCGTGGTTCGAGGGTGAATTCGACTTCAAGGTAGTCAAGATGTACGCGAAGTGCCTGAAGAGGCAGTACCTCCATCCCGAAAGCCCTCTCACAAGCCAGCAACGCGTGGAGGCCGCTCGTCGCCTCGCTGGCGCCCCCTTCTATGCCCCCACGTTCGAACGGATGGAGCTGAAGGGCATGCCCCTATCTGTTGTCGGGCTCGTGACGCTCGTGCGCATTCGGGCCTTCGGGGCCATCACCCTCATTCTCGGCAGAATGGATATCTGATATGGCTGACAGGATAAACGTCCTATGGGTCTCGAAGACGGCCCCGTATGACAACGTCCCACATGCGGGCGGCAAGGTGCACAACTATTACCTCAAGGCGCTGCACGCCGACCCCCGCTTCGACGTAAGGCTGGTCACGTTCGCCGACTCCTTGTTCTATCGGGAGGCGAATGACGATCTCTCCGGCTACGGGATCGAGCACGAGATAATCGAGCATAAGACCGAGGGCCTCGCTCATGCCCTCTGGGCCGGACTGAACATGGAGACCAGACTGAACCCTTGGAACCGCTACGGAGGTTTGACGTATAACTTCGAGGCGTTTAAAGCGCTCTCCGCGATCAGGGCCATCGCTGGCTCTGGCTATGCGCCCGACATCGTCATTCTGCAGTGGACCCAGATGGGTCTGCTCGTCGACAAGGTGAGAGCGATCTTCCCGGGGGCTAGGTTCGTCCTCATTGAAGAGGATGTCGCCTACCAGGGCGCCGAACGCGCCGCCGATATATCTGGGAGTTCGTTTTTGCGAGGAAGAGCCGCGACTCTAAAGAAGGCCGAGCTCGCCGCACTTGGTGACGCGGATCTCGTCATCCTCAACAACCGCAAGGACCTTGCACTCGTGCGCGGCGAAGGTGTCAAGACCGATTTCTGGGTTTGGTGCCCCTATTACCAGTCGCTTCTGGGAAGCGAGCGAGCATATGACGGTCGGAGGGAGATTGTGTTCTACGGTGCCATGCGCAGGCGTGAGAACTGGTCTGCCGCGCTCTGGTTCCTCGACGAGGTCTTCCCCAGCCTCGAGGGCGATGGCTACCGTTTCACCGTCGTTGGTGCCAACCCTCCTGAGCAGCTAACCTCTCGTGTGCGCGAGGGCGTGACCTTCACCGGTTTTGTTGACTCTGTCGAGCCCTATTTTGCCCGTGCGCTTTGCCTTGTTGCTCCGCTGAGCATGGGCGCCGGCATCAAGGTCAAGGTTCTCGAGGCGATGTCCGCAGGGCTTCCCGTCCTCACGAACGACATCGGGATCGAGGGCATTCCCGCCGAGAACGGCGTCAGCTACCTTCATTGCGAGGCGCCTTCGGACTATTCAAGCTCAATCACGGCGCTTGCCAATAACCCCGGCCTTCGCGACCGTGTCAGCTGCGCCGCGAGGGGCTTGATGCGCGGATCATTCTCCTTCGAAGCGGACGCCAAGGCCTTTCCTAACCGGGTCTTTGCTTTGGCGGTGGGCATATGATGTCTCGTTCCTTCTCCACAAGCAGTCTCATTAACACCAAGATCACCTTCGGAACGGTCCTGCTTGTTGTTTTTGGCTTCTCCTTCATGATGCCCGACATGTTCGCGACCTCATTGACTTATCAGACCGGAAATCTCGCGCTTGTGGCTACGGTTATCTATCTCGTAGCTCAGCGATACAAGCCCTCTCGTGTTGCCATTTGCTCCATAGCCTTCTACCTCTTTCTCGTGACGGCTAGCGCGCTTCACTCTTCGCCGGGCTTTGGCTTGAGCTTTGTCGTTTCGAGGGGCAGGACTGTTGTGTTTGTCTGTCTTGTCGACCTCATGCTGCGACGAGAAAAGAGGTCTACCCTCGGCCTTCTCCTTTTCATGCTCTCCCTAGCGGTCTTTGCAGACTTCATCTCGCTCGTCTTGTTTCCCGACGGACTTTCTTGTGGCGTGAACACTACCGATGGGGTCGGCTACGAACACTATTATTCTGAATGGGTTCTTGGCAACAAAAACAACCGCATGTACTGGTACATGGCCCTCGTTACCGTGGCTTACTGGCGCCATAGGCTCTCTCCGAGCTTCTTTTCGCGTCTTGGGCTCGTCGCCCTGTGTGTCGTTTCCCTGATGGGTGCGGCAATTTCGGAGTCAAGCACCTCGAATGTCGCTCTTTCTATCATGTCATGTGGCGTCCTCATGGGAATCTGGCCGGAGCTCCTTCCTTTGCCCAGAGTCAACGGCTACGTCCTCGCCGGGGTCTACCTGGCTTTTGCCGTCGCGATGATTGTGGGGAACGTCGGGTTTCTCGGTGACTTTGTGCAACAAGCATTCGGGAAAGATTTAACGTTCACGGGCCGCGCAGACGTTTGGACAAAAGCATTGGCGCTGATTGCCCAGCGGCCCTTGTCTGGCTGGGGCTACTATGACCCTGATTCGGCGTCGATTCTGTATGGCCGATGGGATTTTGCTAACGCGCACAACCAGATTCTGGAATCCCTTGTCGAGGGTGGCCTGCTTTTCCTGCTGATCTCGTCTGCCCCCATTGTCTGCATATTGCATTCCTCTAGAAAATGCCGATCTTCGAGAGCCGGTGACTTCACCACTCTCGCGATACTGGCGCTTCTCGTAGATATGCTTCTGGAGCAAATACTTGGCATGAAAATCGTTTGGGTCCTACTCCTGCTCTTTGACAGCATGCTCATCGATGATGAGTTGAGAGCCGAGGGGGCAATTGAAGCCGTCCCTGATCTTCCCTTGCGTCGCCCAGCATCTCCTTTGCGGAATGGACACATGGCGTTAGGAGGTAGCCATGCAGACTGGAAATAGCCCCTCGCGCGCACATCGGCTGGTTGTCACCATGTTGACGACAGGTGTTGCTACGCTTTTGGCCTTCGCAATCAATTTCCTACTGACACCCTATATTACCGAGAGGCTCGGCGTCGAGGCATACGGGTTCATAACGCTCGCGAACACGTTTGTGAGCTATGCGATGATTGCCATGACTGCGCTCAACTCATTCTCCACCCGTTTCATTGCCGTCGAGTACCAGAGGGGTGACAAGAAGGCCGCAAGCACTTATTTTACTTCGCTATTCTTTGCTAATGCGGCAGTTAGCCTTGTTATCTTCCTCTGTATGCTGCCGGTCATAGCGAACATTGATGGCGTACTTGATGTCCCTGCCAGACTTGTCTCCGACGTTCAGTACTTATTCGTGCTCGTGTTCGTCAACTTCCTTGTAACAAACGG
>CAJJZO010000161.1 GCA_905197585.1 uncultured Collinsella sp. | reverse complement strand
CCCTGGCGCTGGCGTGACGACACGCGTGCTCACCGAGTCGAGCCGCGACCTCGCCTATGGCGCCATCCGCGAGGCGCATGAAAAGGGTCAGCAGGCCTACGTGATTTGCCCGCTCGTGGAGCCGAGTGACTCGGCCGATGAGCTTGAAGACGTGCCCGGTATCGCCCGCGACGACGAGGGCCGCGTGACCGTGCCTGTGCCGCTGCACGATACGGCGACCGAGCTCGATCGCCTGCGTCTGGCGTTGCCGGGTCTTGCCATCGAGCGCCTTCACGGCCGTATGCCAGCGGGGGAGAAGGATCGCGTTATCGACGCCTTCAAGCGTGGCGAGATTGACGTGCTCGTCTCGACTACGGTGGTCGAGGTGGGCGTCGACGTGCCCAACGCCACCGTCATGGTCATCGAGAACGGTGAGCGGTTTGGCTTGGCGGCGCTGCATCAGCTACGCGGTCGCGTGGGCCGCGGCAGCGTGTCGGGCACGTGCCTGGTCATGACGCACTCCAAGGGCAACGGCGGCGCGTCGGCGGCACAAGACCGTCTCCAGTCGCTCGAAAAGACCTCGGACGGCTTTACTCTCGCCCAGATGGACCTGCGCCTGCGCCACGAGGGCGAGATCCTGGGGTATCGCCAGCACGGCGGCGTGACCCTGCGCTTTGTGGACCTGGATGCCGACGAGGATCTTATCGAATGGGCCCATTTGGACGCGGTCGAGCTCTTGCGGTATGCTTGCAACCTTGACTCTGTGGCGACGCGTCCCTTGCGCGACGCGGTCGCCATGCGTTATCGACATATCTTTAAGGAGGTCAGCGGAGGATGAGAATCATCGGCGGCGAATGGCGCGGTCGTAAGATCGAGGAGCCCCGTGGTCGCGATGTCACCCGCCCCACGACTGATCGCGTGCGCGAGGCGTGCGCATCTATGGTCATGTCGGCATTCGATTTCGATTTGGACGAGGTTCGTGTGCTGGACGCCTTTGGCGGCTCCGGTGCCTTAGGGTTAGAGATGCTCTCTCGTGGGGCCCGTTCGCTCACGACGTTTGAGATCGATCGCAACGCCGCGCGGCTCATTTCCAAGAATATCGAGTCGCTCTGCCGTGACCGTGCGCGTTGGCGCGTGGTCACGGGCGACATGCTGGCGAGTGCCTCGCGCGGTCGTGTACCGGGCGGCCCCTTTGATCTGGTCCTGCTCGACCCGCCCTATGCTTTTGGTGCCGAGCCGGTCGAGGAACTGCTGCAGAACCTGGCTCAGCAGGGTTTACTTGCACCTGGCGCTTACGCCTTGTTTGAGCATGCCGCCGCCGATGCGGGCGCGCATCCGGTAGGCTTTGAGACTGTACGTGAGAAGCGCTACGGCATTACCTCGGTCGACCTGCTTCGTTGGGTCGGCGATGACGACGGTGAGGGCGACAGCGCCGGCGCAGATGCCGACAACAACGATGCCACGACGTTTCAGGAGGACGCCCATGAATGACACCATCAACCGCGTGATCGTCCCGGGCACCTTCGATCCCATCACGTTTGGCCATATCGATGTGATCCGTCGCGCCCGCCGCATCTTTCCCAGCGTGATCGTCGCTGTTGCCGAGTCGCAGGGTAAAAACGGCGTGGGCACCACGTTTATGCTCGATGAGCGCGTGGCGCTGGCCCGCGAGGCGCTCGGTGATATCGACGGCGTCGAGGTCCTGCCCTTTACCGGCCTCTTGGTCGACTTCGCTCGTGAGCAGGGGGCGGGGGCCGTGGTCAAGGGTCTGCGCGCCATGACCGACTTTGAATATGAGCTGCAGCAGGCCGACCTTAACTATCGTCTGGATAGCGAGCTGGAGTCCATCTTTGTCATGAGTGCGCCGCAGTACGGCTATATCTCGAGCTCGGTCGTTCGCCAGATCGCCTCGCTCGGCAGCGATGTATCGACGTTTGTCCCGTCCAACGTGGTCGAAGCGCTCAAACATCGCTTTTCGTGACGTTTCTTATTGCCTGGTGGCATGTGGTAAACTAACACGATGATATGTTACCTATGAAAGGAGACCGGATGCCGGGCGAGAATTTTCCTGGCGACAGGATCGTCAGCTTGGTCGATGAGCTCGAAGGGCTGATCGAGGAAGCCAAGCCGCCGTTCGGCAAGAACGCCCAGATGAAGGTTATCGACGCCGACGTCTTCTTTAACATCCTCGACGAGATTCGCATGAGCTATCCCGAGGAATGGCAGAAGTCCCGCCGTATCCTCAAGGAGCGCGAGGAGCTTATGGCTTCCGCCGCCGCTCAGGCCGATTCCATCATCGCTGACGCTCAGCAGCAGGCCCTCACCATTGCCGGTGAGCAGGAGATCGTCCGCCTTGCGCAGCAGCAGGCCGACGACATCCGCGATCGTGCCCAGCAGTACGAGCGCGAGACACGTTATGCTGCCGAGGACTACGCAGAGCAGGTCTTTACGCACCTGGAGGAGAACCTCAAGAGCCTGACCGGCACCGTTACCCGTTGCCGTCAGCAGCTCAACGAGGGTGCCGCCCAACAGAACGGTCAGTGGTAATGGCTGAGTTCCCGAGCGTTACCGTCGATCTTTCCGAGCAGCTCGAGTTTCCTGGAGATTCGTATCCGCTGACCGGTAAGGTCGATGTCGCCACCTACACGGTGGGCGAGAAGGAGTACCAGCTTCAGGACGGCATCGACTACGACGTTGTCTTTACCAATGCCGGTACCGGTGTCTTGCTCACGGGCATGGTCCGCGCGCACGCCACCGGCGAGTGCGACCGTTGCCTGGAGCCCGCTTCGTTTGATATTGCCGGTGAGATTGAGGAGTTCTACCTCTTTGATGAGCCCGAGGATCCCGAGGCCTACGAGGACGGCTACGAGCTCCTGGGTGAGGACCGTATCGTCGATCTGGGTGAGCCCATCAATGACGCGGTCGTTATGGACACGCCGTTTGTGGTGCTCTGCAAGCCCGATTGCCGTGGTCTGTGCCCCACATGCGGTTGCAATCTCAACGTCGAGCAATGCGATTGCGCCGCCCAGGCAGAGGCAGAATGGGCCGCTGCCACGGAAAATCCATTTGCAGCATTGAAGAATCTCAAGCTTGATGAGTAAAACTGTGGTAGTATCGCTACTTGCGCGTAATCGCCACACTGGATAGTTCATAAGGAAGGTCACTATGCCCGTACCTAAACAAAAGCAGGGTCGTATCCGCACTCACACCCGTCGTTCCGCCAACATGAAGATCTCGGCTGCGGCTCAGTCCACGTGCCCCCGTTGCGGCGCTGTCAAGCTTCCGCACCACGTGTGCCCCAGCTGCGGTTTCTACAAGGACCGCGAGGTTATCGTTACCGAGTAACGGTATACTCTGGATGCGATGCCGTTCCAAATGGAACCACAATGGCCGGCTCAATGAGTCGGCCATTTTTGTATAAGGAGCATGTATATGAGTAACGTTCGCGTTTGTGTAGACGTTGTGGGCGGAGACGAGAAACCTCAGGTTGTTCTCGATGGTATCGAGGCTGCGCTTGCCGCCGATCCCGATATCGAGGTCTTGGCGACTGGCCCGGCCGAAATCGTCAATCCCTTTGCAGCTTCCCATGCACGTGTTGAGGCCCTTGAGGCACCTGACGTTATCGCCATGGATGACGATCCCATTCGCGCCGTGATGACCAAGCGTAAGTCGTCGATCGTGCTTTCTTGCCGCGCCATTAAGAAGGGCAACGCGGATGCGTTCTTCTCCGCCGGCTCGACCGGTGCCATGACCGCCGCTGCCACCGCCTACGTGACGCCGTTTAGGTATCAGGCCGAAGGCAAGAAGCAGCCGGTGCGTCCCTGTCTGACCAATGCGCTGCCCAATCGTGCCGGCGGTCTGACGGTGCTGTGCGATATGGGCGCCAACCCCGATGTCGAGGTCGATGACATGGTGCGTTTTGCCCAGATGGGTTGTGCCTATGCGCGCGTCGTCCTGGGCATCGAGCATCCCCGCGTCGGTCTGCTTGCCAACGGCGCCGAGGACGAGAAGGGTTCTAACTTTACCAAGGCCTGTTTCCCTGCTATGAAGGCCGCCGTTCCCGGCTTTGTTGGTAACTGCGAGGGCACCGACCTCACCTCAGGCAACTTCGATGTCGTCGTTGCCGATGGTATGTCGGGCAATATTGCGCTCAAGGCCACCGAGGGCGCTGCCAAGTTTTTGCTGCAGGAGCTCAAGGGTGTCTTTATGTCTTCGCTCGGCACCAAGATTGCCGCGCTGCTCATCAAAAAGCAGATGCGCGAGATTAAAGCCAAACTTTCGGGCGACGCCAAGGGCGGCGCGATTCTTTTGGGCCTGCGCGGCGTGGTCCTGATCGGCCATGGTGCCACCTCGGTCGAGGCTGTCAAAA
>CAJJZO010000160.1 GCA_905197585.1 uncultured Collinsella sp. | reverse complement strand
ATGAACACCTCTCTGGGCCCCGGGGGCGCCCCGACCTGTTTTTTCGGGGCGCGGGGGGGGGGGGGGGGGGGGCGCCCCCCCCGCCCGGGGGGGGGGGGGGGGGGCGGCCCCCGCCCCCCCCAACCCCTCGCCGAAATCGGTTTACGAAATCGGTTTCGTTTCGAGTTGTAGTATACTCACCTACAGCGTTTTGCAACCGAGATTTTTAAAAAATGCCTAAAATGGCTCAGACCGCCGACAATTGGGAAACGGGGTGCGCTATGGCGCAGATGAGAATCAAGGACATTGCCGCCGAGGCGGGCGTGAGCCCGGCCACGGTCTCGCGCTATCTCAACAACCGCCCCGGGCAGATGACCGAGGAAACCCGCGCTCGCATCGCGGCGGTTATCGAGCGCACCGGCTATCGCCCACGTGCTGCCGCGCGCAATCTGCGCAGCTCGCGCACCAACCTCATCGGCGTGATCCTGGCCGACATCGCCAACCCGTTCTCCAGCGCTATGCTCGAGGGCCTTTCCGCCAGCGCCGCCGCGCGCGGCTGCTCGCTCATGACGGCCATTAGCGGCAACGACCCCGCTAAGGAGGCCGAGTCGCTCGCCAGACTTATCGATGCTGGCGTGGACGGTCTGGTCGTCAACACCTGCGGAGGCAATGACGAGGCGATCGCCGCGGCAGCGGGGCGCCTGCCCGTTGTGCTGCTCGACCGCGACGTTGCCGACGGCGGTGTCGATCTGGTGACATCTAACAACCGTGAGCTAGTCGCCGGCTTGGTAGACGCCTTGGCCGCTGCGGGCAGCGAGCGCCTGTGCCTGCTCACCGAGGCAAGCGACGATAGCCCCGTGCGTCGAGAGCGCGCCGAGGCCTTTGCCGACGAACTTTCGCGACGCGGCCTTGCGGGTGAGGTCGTCACTCTGGCCGACGGTGGCGCCTCGGGCGTCGGCCGCTTGGACGAGACCATCCGCGGCTATGCAGGCAAAAAGCTCGGCCTCATTGCTGTCAACGGCCTGGTTTTCCTGCGTCTGACCGAGGCGCTGGCGCAGCTTGGTCCCTCGCTGCCGGCGGGGCTCAAAATCGCGACGTTTGATGACTACCCCTGGAACCATGTGCTCTTTGGCGGCGTGACCACGGCCGCGCAAGACACCCTTACCATCGCCGAGCGCGTGGTCGAGCGCCTCTCCGAGCGCATTGACGTTGTTACCACTACGGTGGGCGAGGCCGCAAAGCTGGCGCCCAAACGCATCGAGATTCCCGGCCACATCGAACATCGCGCATCAACCTCGCGCTAACCATTCGTTCGCAACTGCCTGTTCACACACGTTTTTTGAGCGCTTGATACGCTTTAACCCTGCGGAAACATTTTTCTGCGATAGTATCTGCGATATAGACCAGTCGAAACCCGCCCGAAAGAAAGGGGAGCGACATGAACCAGCAGAACATCGATTACGTACTTCGCTCCGTAGAGCAGCGTGACATCCGCTTTGTGCGTCTGTGGTTTGTCGACATTCTCGGCCGCCTCAAGAACTTTGCCATTAGCCCCGAGGACCTCGAGGTCGCTTTTGAGGAGGGTATTGGCTTTGACGGCTCCGCCATCGAGGGCTTTGCCACGCCCGAGGAAGCCGACATGCTGGCGTTCCCTGATGCTTCGACCTTCCAGATTTTGCCGTGGCGCCCGAGCCACAACGGCGTCGCCCGCGTGTTCTGCGACGTATGCACTCCCGATCGCAAGCCGTTTGCCGGCGACCCGCGCGATGCCCTGCGCCGCATGTTCCGCAAGGCCGAGAAGGCTGGCTATCTGCTCAACGTGGGCGCCGAGCTGGAGTATTACTATTTCCCCGACGAGCACACCCCCGAGCCGCTCGACAACGTGGGCTACTTCGATCTTTCGGTGAGTGACGCCGCCCGCGACCTGCGCCGCAACACGGTCCTCACGCTCGAGAAGATGTCCGTGCCCGTGGAGTACACCTTCCACGCCGCCGGCCGCTCGCAGCACGGCATGAGCCTGCGCCATGCCGAGGCCCTAAGCATGTCCGACGCCATCACCACGGCCAAACTCATCATTAAGCAGCAGGCTTACGAGAGCGGGTGCCACGCCTCCTTTATGCCCAAGCCGTTGGCGGGCGAGGACGGCAGCGCTATGTTCCTGTGCCAGTCGCTATTCGACCACGACGGCAACAACGTCTTTTGGGGCGAGGACGACGAGAAGTACCACCTCTCCGATATCGCCAAGCACTACATGGCCGGCATCTTGGCGCACGCGCGCGAGATCAGCGCCATCACTAACCCCACGGTCAACTCGTACAAGCGCATCACCACGGGCGGAGACTCCGTGCCGCAGTACGCCACGTGGGGCCTGCGCAACCGCGCGAGTATGGTCCGCATTCCGGTCTACAAGCCCGGCAAGCAGCTGTCCACGCGCATCGAGCTTCGCAGCCCCGACCCCATGGCCAACCCGTACCTGGTCAACGCCGTCACGCTGGCGGCTGGTCTGGACGGCATCGAGCGCAAGCTGGAGCTCCCGCCCGAGGCAACGGCTGAGACGCTCAAGCTTACCGACCGTCAGATGGTCGAGGCCGGCTACACGCCGCTGCCGCGCTCGCTCAAAGAGGCGCTCGACGTGTTTGAGGACTCGCAGTTTATGAAGGATGCCCTCGGCGAGCACATCCACAGCTTCTTCCTCAAAAAGAAGCGCGACGAGTGGCATAAGTTTGAGTCTACGATCACCGAGTGGGAGATCAAGCACTACCTGGCGAACTCCTAATCGCTCTGGCTTGTTCCAGTACGATTGAGCTCATTTCTTTGGAGGCCGATATGTCCGAAAAGAGTGCCCTGTTCATGGCGCGCACGACGCGCTTCCACGAGTTTGCCCGTAGCTTGACGACCACCCTGGGTGTCGAGGTGAGCCTGGCAACCCCCGATTCGCCAACTGCGGCGCACGACTTTGACCTGCTGATCCTCGATTCCGATGGCATCCGCAGCGACCGCATCGATCAGATTGCCAAATGGCTTGACGATCGCGGCGGCGTCCCCATGCTGGTGATCGTCGACGACGAGGCGCTCGGTACCTTGCGCCTGCCCAATCACGCGCATGCCGACTTTGTATGCCCCACGGCGACACCCAACGAGCTCAAGGCTCGCGCGCAGCGCCTGATGGGCGAGGAGGAGACCGTCGCCGCCGACGATGTGCTCAACATCGACAACCTCGAGATTAACCTGGCAACCTACCAGGTGACGCTCGATGATGAGCCCATCGACCTGACGCTGATGGAGTACTCGCTGCTGAGCTTTTTGGCGACGCATCCCAACCGCGCCTACAGCCGCGAAGTGCTGCTGCACCGCGTGTGGGGCTTTGAGTACTGCGGCGGCACGCGCACCGTCGACGTGCACATCCGACGCATCCGCTCCAAGGTGGGCCCGCAGATTGCGGCACACATCACCACCGTCCGTGGCGTGGGCTATCTGTTTAAGGACTAGCTTTTCACCACAAAGGGGACAGGCACCTTTGTGGTGGTTTTGCCGCATGCGTGGATCCCTTTCGAGTTTGCAGCAGAACTTAAGCCTTCCTAAAAGATTGCGTTCTCATACACTTGTGCCCGCATATTGGGGTACAACTCAACGTGAACAATGATGGCCCGCCACATGTTTGGCGGGCCTTTGGTTATTTGACGAAAGGATCGCAGCTATGAGCGAGAACGATTCCCAGCGCCCCCAGGATGCGGACCACGCCGGCGAGACTCAGCAGCAGCCGCGCGTGCAGGTGGAGTCGACGCCTGCCGACAGCAACATTCCCTACGTGCAGGCCTACGACACGCAGACCGGCAAGCCGCTGGGCGGCCAACAGGTCGTAAACAAGCACACGGTGGTCAAGACCAAGACCAAAAAGCTGCCGATCTTTATTACAGCGCTTGCCGGCTGCGCCTGCGGCGCCCTGCTGGTCATCGCGCTCATTATGAGCGGCACGCTCAACATTGGCGGCGGAAAGAATGCCGTGACGGCGGGTGCTTCGGGTTCGTCGACGCAAAAGATTACGATTGATTCCGAGGACACCACGCTGGCCGAGGCCGTTTCTGCCAAGGCCCTGCCCTCCGTCGTTTCCATTACCGCCACTTCGAGCGGTAGCCAGAATGGCTCGCTTTCGCAGTCTGCCGACGAGTCGGACAGCTCGGGCAGCGTCGGTTCGGGCGTGGTGCTCGATACCGAGGGCCACATCCTCACCAACAACCACGTGGTCGATGGCTATGACCAGTACGTGGTTACCATGGACGACGGCACCACCTACGAGGCCGAGTTCGTGGGCAACGACGCCTCGAGCGACCTGGCCGTCATCAAGCTCAAGGACGCCGACGCCTCCAAGCTCACGCCGATCG
>CAJJZO010000159.1 GCA_905197585.1 uncultured Collinsella sp. | reverse complement strand
CACGACCTTGCCCGTTGTCTCCGCCACGCGAACGGACGCACCTTCATTCGCGCCAGCAAACGGCGACACGACGATATCGGCCCGAGCGCGGTCGGACGCAATGTCAACTCCCTCAGGCGGTTGTCCCGAAATCGGCATGTCGGAATAGAGCGCCACGCGCCCGCCAGAAAGCAGCCGCGCCGACACTCGCTTGATGGCCTCGGGATTCGAAACGGGGAGCCCCGCACAGCGCGCCCACGTATCCACCGCCCACACGCCGCGGACGTCGGTCGCCGTGGTGATGACGGGAATGGCCCCTGCCGCGCGTGCCACAGTTTGCGCAAGCTCGTTCGCACCGCCCAAATGCCCCGACAAAAGCGGGACGGCAAAGCGCCCCGCCTCGTCGATCGCCACAACCGCGGGATCGTTTACCTTCGAGGCGACATGCGGCGCGATCGCCCGCACGGCGATGCCCGCCGCGCCCACGAACAGAAGCGCGTCCGACGCTTCCCACGTGAGCGCCGTCCATGCGCGCAGGTCGGCCTTCCCCTCGCCGAACCCGCGCGAAACGGAAACGTCCCAGCCAGGGTCATCTTCACCTGTCTGAGCGCAATCGGAAAGCACGCGTGCGGTGCGCTCCGCCAACGCATACCCCCTCTCAGTGAACGCTATGCAGGAAACCCTCATCTAGCGCACCACCATCGTCGAGAAGTAGCTGCCCCGATAGGGCACATCGTCGAGCGAGCGGTACACGCGCTCGCCCGGAAGCCCACAGTCCTCTACGAGCTCGGCACCGTCGAAGGTGCCCTCCTCGCGAAGGATACGCTTCGTGTCCGCAAGCGAGCGGCGCGCCTCCATAGCCACCTTCGTCCCTGGCCAGCCGATTGCGCGGCCCACCCCATACAGCACGCCTTTACTCATACGTCGCCCCCAATTCCCCGATAACTGCATCGGCGCCCGACGTGCGGAAAAGCTCACGGCGCTCCGCGTCGAACACGACCGCGGCGATGTCGCATGCGCCCGCCGCGCGGCGGCGCAACCTGTCCTCGATTGCCGCAGCGAGCGAGGCGCGCGCAGCGTCCCCCACGCCGGCGGCCTCGATTACCTCGAGCGCCGCCGTGGTCGTGACCGACGACATGATCTCGCGCACGGTCTTCGCGCCCGCGCCGGCCATGGCCGCGTGGGCGGCCAGAATCTCCGCGCGGCAGTCGGCGGTACGCGAATGGGTGTCCATGATGCCGCCCGCGACCTTCACCAATTTGCCGATGTGTCCCACAAGAAGGACATTGGTGAATCCCTCGAGAACGCAGCAATCAATCGCATCGCCCACAAAGTTGGAGATGAAGACCACCGGCGCACCGTTTAGGTGGAAATGCCCCGAGATGAACTGCTCGCCGTAGTTGCCGGGCGTGAGCACGACTCCGCGCCGCCCCATAGCCGCATGCTGCCGGATCTCGAGCTCGATGCTGTCGCGCAAGGCGGCGAGGCTGCGCGGCTCGACGATACCCGTCGTGCCCAGGATGGAGATGCCGCCCTCTATCCCCAGGTGCGGGTTGAAGGTCTTTTCGGCAAGGGCAACACCCTCGGGTACCGAAATCGTCACAGCGATATTTCCAGAAAAGCCGTGCGCGGCGCACACCTCGCGCACCGCCGAAGCGATCATCGCGCGCGGCGTCGCGTTGATGGCGGCCGCCCCCACCGGCTGCTCGAGCCCGGGCAACGTCACGCGCCCCACGCCCACGCCGCCATCGACGGAAACTTCCGATTCGTGCGCGGGCACGTCCTTGCTGTCCGCAGCACCCGTGCCCGACCCCGAATGTTCCACGCGCGCGTACACGAGCACGCCGTCGGTCACATCGGCATCGTCGCCTGCGTCCTTTCGCACGGCGCACTGGGCGCACACCTCGCCGATGCATGCGTCGACCACGTCCGCCTCGACGGGCAGCCCGCCGGGGGTGACGATCGACACGCGGCCGACGGGCTTTCGTGACAAGAGCATCTCGCAGGCCGCCTTCGCCGCGAGCGCGGCGCAGCTCCCCGTGGTGTAGCCGCAGCGCAGGCGGGTCGTCCCAGTATATATGTAGTGCTCGAAGGCCACGCTAGCTGCTCGCCTTCCGATAGCCCGTGGCAAACGAAGGGTCGTAAAGCTTGCTGCGCTCGTACGACTCCGCTTGCGCGCCGTCGTGCGCAAGCCCGCCGCGAGCTCCGAGCACGCGGCCAACCACCACGAGCGCCGTGCGGTCGATGCCCTCTCGCGCGCCCGCATCGGCGAGCGTGCCCACTGTGCAGCGCACCACGCGCTCCTCAGGCCAGGTCGCCTTGTACACGAGCGCCGCCGGCTCGTCGGAGCTGCGGCCCGCGGCCAAAAGCTCGGCGGAAAGCTCGGCGAGCATACCCGAGCTCAGGAAGATGACCATAGTCGAGCCGCTTTCCGCCATGGTGCGCATGCCCTCGCCCGCGGGCATGGGGGTGCGCCCGGAAAGCCGCGAGATCACGACCGACTGGCTGATTCCCGGCAGCGTGTATTCCTGGCGAAGCGCCGCCGCGGCACCGCAAAAGCTCGACACGCCGGGCACCACCTCGTAGTCCACGCCGCGCGCGTCGAGTGCGTCCATCTGCTCCTGGATGGCGCCGTACAGGCACGGGTCGCCCGTGTGCAGGCGCACCACTTCCTCGCCCCGCGCATCCGCCGCGCACACCACGTCGAGCACTTCCTCCAAGGTCATGTGCGCGCTGTCGTAGACGATGCAGGATTCCTTGCACTCGGCGAGCAGCTCGGGGTTCACAAGGCTCCCCGCCCAAACGACCACGTCGGCCGCGCGCAGAAGACGCGCCCCGCGCAGCGTGATAAGGTCGGCGGCGCCCGAGCCTGCGCCAACGATATGAATCATCCGAGCCTTCCCTTCCCGTTTCTCATCGCAACCGTTTACGCCGCCATTCGCGCAGCGGGCAAAATACGGCGCCCGTGGCGGCAATCGGCGCAAATACGCAGGCAGGAGGCGCAATGCCGCCCGCCCTGGCTTTGACACGTTCACAAGCGCCCACTATCATAGTAAAAGTTTCGGCAACGAGCATATGACAATCGGATAAAAGGAAATGACCGGCGCGGCGCCCGCACAGCCCGCGCTGGCTTGCGGAGGGAACCAGGTGGGAATCCTGGGCAAGGGACATTACTGTATAGGACGCGCGGGCGAAACGCCTCGCGCCCCAAGCCAGACTGCTTCGCCTTTTCCTCACGGCATCGCCGTGGCGTTAGCTCCTTGTGAACCCCGAGGGGCGCGCTTTTCTTTCGCTTGTGCCGACAAGCAACTGTCGCCGGGGGACCGGCAAACCGAGGAAAGGAAAAACCATGTCCGACCAGATGTCACGCCGCGGCTTCATGGGCGCCGCAGCAACCGGAGCCTTCGCGCTCGCCGGAGTCGCGCTCGCGGGCTGCTCCAACACCTCCGCGAGTTCCGAGAAATCGAGTGAAAAGAAGAAGGCCGTGAAGCCGGTCATCCTCGTCACGAGCTTCGGCACGAGCTACAACGACTCGCGCCACATCACCATCGGCGCCATCGAAGACGCTATCCGCGAGAAGTACTGGCAGGACTACGACATCCGCCGCGCCTTCACCGCGCAGATCATCATCGACAAGCTGAAGAAGCGCGACGGCATCACGATCGACAACATGACCGAAGCGCTCGACCGCTGCGTGGAAGACGGCGTGAAGGAAATCGTCGTGCAGCCGACGCATCTCATGGGTGGCCTGGAATACACCGACGTGAAAGACGAGCTCGACAAGTACGCCGACAAGTTCGACAAGATCTCGCTCGGCGACCCGCTGCTCACCTCCGACGACGACTACAAGAAGGTGGCCGCAGCCATTAAGGAGAACATGGCGTCCTTCGACGACGGCAAGACGGCGCTGTGCCTCATGGGCCACGGCACCGAAGCCGATTCCAACGCCGACTATGCCAAGATGCAGGAAGTGTTTAAGAACGAGGGCTTTACGCAGTTCTTCGTCGGCACCGTCGAGGCTGAACCGACCTGCGAGGATGTTATCGCCGCCGCGAGCGCCGCAGGCTACAAGAAGGCCGTGCTCGCGCCGTTCATGGTGGTCGCGGGCGACCACGCGAACAACGACATGGCAGACGAGACCGACCCCGACAGCTGGGCTGCGAAGTTCGTGGCCGCCGGCTTCGAAGTGACGTGCCTGCTCCAGGGTCTGGGACAGAACGTCGCGGTCGACGACATCTACGTCTCGCACGTGGACGACGCCATCGCCAAGCTGTAAACTCGCCGCGCACGGGGGCGCCGGTCGCGTCCCCGTGCAACGGGCATGCGCCTTCCCCGACTGACGGCGCATGCCCGTTGCATTCGCATCCCGCCCGCCCACCGCACGGCG
>CAJJZO010000158.1 GCA_905197585.1 uncultured Collinsella sp. | reverse complement strand
TCCTGGGCAAGCGACCACAGGGAATCGCCGGACTGCACACGAACCGACTCGTAGGTAACGTTAGCTACGGAATCGGCATATGCTGCGTGACGAGCAGAAAAAACTGACGTGGCAAGCACGAAGAACAGGGTGAACGCTACGGCAACAGCAACAATCGTCGTGGCCTTCAGGGCAACAGGAGCCGAAGCAACGGACGCACGCTGGGTGCGAACGGGCTTAGTGGCCACGGCCTGAAAATGAGACCGGCCGCCCTTCACGACCGTAAAGGCAGGCGAAGCGGGCGCCTCGAGCTTAAGAGCGAGGTTTCCCTGGACCATATCCGCTGCGTTCATTCTGTTCTCCTCTCGTTTGTTTTGACGAGAACTGTTTTATCAAGCCGCGGGGACAAAAAAGTCTAGCGCGGGAACGAGTGTTCGGTTATTATTATCTTCGAACAGTTGTTCCTGTCAAGCAAAATTCGAACATTTGTTTGACATGGGTAGAGAGGATGCCCTGATGGCTCGCAAAATTACCAAGCGTCAGCAGCAAATTTACGACTTCATCAAGGAATATCAGCAGGAGAAGGGCTATCCGCCCAGTGTGCGCGAGATGGCTTCGGCCGTGGGCCTTTCCTCCCCTAGCACCGTACATTCGCATCTCTCCGCGCTGGAAGCACGCGGCCTGCTCAAGCGTGATGCCACCAAGCCTCGCGCTCTCGAGCTCTTTGACGAGGACGGATCTTCCGTCTCCATCTCAAAGTCCGATGAGCCCACGGCGCCCCGAGGCACCGTATCGCTGCCTCTCGTAGGCCGTGTCGCTGCAGGGATTCCCATCCTTGCCGAGCAGAATATCGAGGACACCTTTACCATCCCAACCGAGATCGCAACGGACCAGGGGTCCTTTATCCTCGAGGTCCACGGCAATTCGATGATTAACGTCGGCATCTATAACGGCGACTACATCATCGTTCGGGAGCAGAAAAGCGCCATGAATGGTGAGATTGTCGTGGCCATGATCGATGGTTCCGCAACGGTCAAAACGTTCTACAAGGAGCAGGGACGCGTTCGCCTGCAGCCCGAAAACGACACCATGGAGCCTATCTACGCGACAAATCCCACGATTCTGGGCAAGGTCGTCGGTTTGATGCGCCGGTTTTCGTAATGCAAATACGCATCACGATCTTTGATACTATCCGCGGGTTTACCATGCTGTCGATGGCGGGATTTCATGCCTGCTACGACCTTGCCTACCTATATGGTTGGGATATGCCCTGGTTTACCCAGACCATCTTCCAGGACATCTGGCGCGCCAGCATCAGTTGGGTATTTTTGTTTATTGCCGGCTGGATGTGCACCCTCTCGCGCAACAACACCAAGCGTGCCGCCAAATATGCCGTTGCCGCTTTAGTTGTATGGGTCGCAACGACGCTCGTCTCGGTCGATGACTCGGTGAACTTCGGCATCATTTTCTGCATGGCGGCGTGCACCGCCATTGTTGCACTCGCGCGCCCGATTCTCGATAGGGTACCGGCAGTATGGGGTATAACGATTTGCCTCATACTCTTTGTCTGTACCTGGAGCATTCCTAAAGCGGTCTACCCTATCCCCTATCTAGCTTGGCTGGGATTCCCAGGTCCAGACTTTGTCTCCGGTGATTACTATCCGCTCATACCCTTCTTATTAATGTACCTCGCAGGCTTCTTTGCCGCCCGCACGGCACAAAAAGCAAACCGTGAAGCGCCAGCATGGGCCTATGCGAATCCCATCCCGGCGCTCGCAAGCCTCGGACGCCATGCGCTGCCGTTCTACCTGCTTCATCAACCGGTTATCTTGGGTGTACTGGAGCTGATTTATTCCGTTCGGTAACGCTCGAGACGCGGTGCGATACGGGCCGGAAGCTTTGCAACAATACGAACGCCGTCCTCAAGATATTCCTCGTGCAGAAGGGTTCCCTGTTCGTGCACGAGCGTGATTAACGCGCCCTCTCGATACGGGATATCGGCCGAGAGCAACACGTCTGTAGCGGCCGCTTCACGAGCGATGCGGTCGACTAAGTCATCAAGACCCTCACCAGTCTGAGCCGAGAACAGCACCGCCTCGGGATATCGCCGGCGGAAGCTCAAGCGGTCGACGCTATCGAGCAGGTCAATTTTATTGAACACAGTAAGCGTCAGGCGCTCACCGGCTCCAATCTCGTCAAGGACACGATCAACAGCCTCGAGCTGACGCTCGTAATCCTCATCGGAAGCATCCACAACTTTAAGAATCAAATCGGCGCCAAGCACCTCGGAAAGCGTAGATTTAAACGCGTCAACCAGGCCATGGGGCAGCTTTTGAATAAAGCCGACGGTATCGGTGATCGTCATGCCGCGGCCACCGGGCAAACGGTACGAGCGCGTCGTAGGATCGAGCGTGGCAAATAGCTTATCCTGCGAAAGTACCGTGGATCCCGTCAATCGATTAAGCAATGTCGACTTGCCGGCATTGGTGTAGCCAGCCAACGCAACGCGAAACGCCGGCGATTCAATACGGCTTTTCGATTGCACATCACGACGTTGTTCAACCTGCTTTAGTTCGCGTCGAAGCGCAGCGATCTTATTGCGAATCAGGCGACGGTCGACCTCGAGCTGGCTTTCACCCTGGCCAAAGCGTGAGCCAATACCGCCACGCGTCTGTTCCTTAGCAAGATGGCTCCACATACCTCGCAGACGAGGCAGCAGGTACTGCAACTGTGCCAGCTGCACCTGTAAGCGGCCCTCACGCGTCTGGGCATGAAGGCCAAAGATATCCAAAATCAACGCCGTACGGTCAATAATCTTGACCGGTTCGCCCACGGCTTTCTCAAGATAGGACTGCTGCGAAGGCGTCAGGTCGTCATCGAAGATAACAACAGCTGCATCCATGCGATGCACCAAACCGCACAGCTCCTCAACCTTGCCGGAGCCGATAAACGATTTGGGATAGGGCTTGACCAGGCGCTGAGACAAGCGTGCCACGCATTGGGCCCCAGCAGTGTGGGCTAGACGCTCGAGCTCGTCGAGCGAACGGTCGAGCGGCCAGGCGTTATCGCGCCACTCAACACCAACCAATATGGCGCGCTCGGGTTCAGGCGCCGTGGGGATCAAGGAAAAACGTGCCATTAGGCAGCCTCAATGCGACGGTAAATATCATCAACGACCTCATCGATCGTAAACTCATCCACATCGAACCACACGATGCGATCATCACGCTTAAACCAGGAAAGCTGGCGCTTGGCATAGCGACGTGAGCGCATCTTGATAAGCTCACGGGCCTCATCCATGGTAATAACGCCACGCAAGGCATCAATGATCTCTTTGTAACCAATTGCCTGCATCGACGTGAGCGCATCACCCAGGCCCTGGTCCATAAGGCCACGGACCTCATCAACCAGTCCCTGCTCAAACATAAGGTCGACACGTAGGTTAATACGCTCATAGAGCACTTCACGGCTACGCGTCAGACCAAACCACAAGGCGTGATAACGCTCGCGCGGAACACTGAATTTCGACTTCTGCTGGGCATACGACACGCCGTCATCGTGCATCTCAAGCGCACGAATCACACGACGCACGTTATGGGGATGAATCACGGCAGCTGATTCGGGGTCGCGCTCGGCAAGCAGGGCATGCAATGCTTCCTCGCCAATGCGCTCGGCAAGCTCCTGATAGCCCACGCGGCGTTCGTCCTCGAGTTCTCCCGAAGGAAAATCCATTTCATCGAGAGCGGCCTTGAGATACAAGCCCGTACCGCCGCAAAAGACCGGAAGACGCTGCTCGCCAAGCAAACGCTCGACATGTGCTCGGGCGTCCGACTGGTAGAGCGCAGCAGAATACGCGACGCCGGGATCCACGATATCGATAAGGCGCAGAGGTGCCGAGCACTCCTCAGGCGTCATCTTGGCCGTACCAATGTCCATGCCGCGATAGATTTGCATCGCGTCACATGACAACACTTCGGACGAAAGACGAGCGGCCAGGCGGTCGGCAACATCGCTTTTGCCGACCGCCGTCGGACCGACAATCGCTACGGCAGAAAGGCTTGCACCGGGGGAAATCATTAGCGAGGCTCGCCCACGACGGAGCCAGACAGATACCACGTCTTGGCAACATCAATATCAACATCGACGATCTTGCCGATAAGCTGATCGATGCCATAGCCAGCAGGAATCGGCGCATGCACCGTCTGGTTCTTGGGGCTCTTGCCCAGAAGGACAGCGTCGTTCTTCTTGCTCGTACCCTCAATAAGTGCAGGCACCACGGTGTGAAGTTCGCCCTGGTTATACTCGTGCGCCGTCGTCTCGATAACCTTGACCAGACGGTTAAAGCGCTCAAGGATAACCTCATGCGGGGTGGGATCATAAATCTCAGCTGCCGGGGTACCGGCGCG
>CAJJZO010000157.1 GCA_905197585.1 uncultured Collinsella sp. | reverse complement strand
CGGCTGATGTGTCGCTTGGCGAGGGTCAGGTTCTCGTTAAGGCCAAGCGTGTTTATCTGGGTCTTTCCGATGGCTCGGTTGCGTTGCTCGAGGTTAAGCCCGATGGCAAGCGTGCCATGGCTGCTTCTGCCTGGGCTGCCGGCCTGCAGGGTGTCGACCTTACGTGGGGTGTACTGTCATGAGCAAGTTGTCTCCCGCGCGCAAGCTTGCGCTCGATGTGTTGATGGAGGCCGATCGCCGCGGTATGTACGCACGCGACGTGTTGTCTTCCCGTGCGTCCGCCAAGGCCATTGACCAGCGCGATTCCGCTTTTGCCGCGCGTTTGGCGCTCGGTGTTGCCGCCACGCAGGGTATTTTGGACGAGCTGCTCGATCAGTTTCTCGATAAGCCTAAAAAGGTTGCGCCGCGTGTTCGCATGGCGCTTCGTATCTCGGCCTTCGAAATGCTCTATCTGCATACGCCTGGCCGCGTTGCCGTAAGTCAGGGCGTTGAGCTGGTGCGCAGCGGAGCTAAGTCTGCCGCCGGTTTGGCCAATGCCGTGCTGCATAAGGTCGCGGACAACGTTGAGGACTTTGCCACTGCGTCCGATGTAGATGAGTCTGAGCGACGCTTGGTTCGTCTGTCGCGCCTGATGGGACTGCCGCGTTGGCTGTGCGCTCGCATTATGGCATCGTTCGACACGCCTGAGGGTGCGCTTAACTTTGCCGGCAATCTGGCCCCCGCACCGCTGGCCCTGCATGAGAACGCCTTTGCGATTAAGCTCGATCCGTATATCTCGCAGCTCGTCGCACCTGTCTTCCCGGGCTGCCATGCCCCGGTTGATGCTCAGGTTACCGTTGCTTCGGGTGTGTTTGAGCGTGCTGCCGCGGTGGCATCCGATCTCAACGCGCAGCTTATCGCCACGGCTGCCACGCGCCCTGGTAGCTGCCTTGAGATTGGTGCCGGTCGTGGCACTAAAACCTATGTGATGATGTGCCAGGCCAAGCGCGCCGGCTATGAGCGTCAGCATACTGCACTTGATCTTCATGACCGTAAGTGCGATCTGAATCTCGCTCGCCTTCATAAGGCCGGTATTCAGGGCGTTCGTACGGTTTCGGGTGATGCCTGCGAGCTTGATGAGGTGCTCACATCGTTTGATGCCATGCGCGGTGAGCGGGTCAAGTTCGATACCGTGTTTATCGATGCGCCGTGCTCTGGCACCGGAACCATGCGTCGTCATCCCGAGATCCCGTGGCGCCTAACCGAGAACGACGTTACGACTGAGCTGCCCAAGCTGCAGCTGACGATGCTCAAGGAAGCCGCCGCGCGCGTGGCTGCCGGCGGCGAGCTCATCTATGCGACGTGCTCCGTCTTCGACGAGGAGAACACGCAGGTCGTGGACGCGTTCCTTGCTTCTCCCGAGGGTGCCGGCTTTAGCGTGGCACCGCTTTCCGAGGCACAGATTCTGCAACTCCCCGAGTTCGATCAGGCCAAGAAACTCGTATCCGTACGCCAGAACGATCGAGGCCTCTTCCAAAGCGTGCCGGTAAACGCCGACTCCTACGACGGCCACTTCTGCGCCCGCCTGGTCCGCAAGTAGCTACTAAGTTGCGGTGAAATAGGGATTGAATAGCGGCTTTTACCTGCCAAACAGTCCTTATTTCACCGCAACTCATAAGGAAACCTGGGTAGCTAAAGAATCAGCCCCGCGATCGGTGTCGGTCGCGGGGCTGTTTGGTTCCTAGTGGTTATGCGGGCAGTTGGCGCAGCAGCCGCTGGTGGCGCTGGTGCTGGAGCCGCCAGTGCGTTGGTCGGTGTTGTAGAAACCGCTGCCGTCGAACTTAATGCCGCTGGCCGAGAACGTCTTGGCCGCCGGGGCGCCGCAGTTGGGGCATACGACCTCGGGCGTCTCGGACATGGGGTGCTCAACCTCAAACACGTTGCCGCAGCTCGTGCACTTGTAATCGTAGCGCGCCATAATACTTCCTTTTCAGCACAAAGCGGGCAGATCGCTCTGCCCGCAAAAATTCAAACGTCTGTAACTGTACCCTATATCGGGGGTTTTATCACGCTTCGCCCCAGAATCTATGGGTGCTGCGCAGGAGCTTCGCAGTTTTCTCCTCGGCTGCCGCAACGTCGGCCTCCTCAGCCTGCCAGGTCCAGTTGCCCGTGGCCACGCCCGGCACGTTCATACGTGCATCGTCGCCCAGTCCTAGCACGTCCTGCAGCGGCATCATCACGAGCGGAGCATCGCTGGCCAGGGCGTTGCCCATGAGCTCGCTTGCCAGTTCAATGCCGCTCGGCTCGTCGCCGCCTGCAAAGGAGTGTGTGCACCATCCGGCAAGCGTCGAGGTGTCGTGCGTCGAGGTATACAGGATCTTGCCCGGTGTGGGATGAATTCCGCAACGAACGTCGTAGTCGCTAAACTCCAGCACGTCCATGCCGGGGAAACCGCAGGTCGATGCCATGGCGCGAACACCGGGCGTCAGATAGCCCAAGTCCTCAGCGATAAAGTTGAGCGGACCCAGCTCGTCGTAGGCGGTCTGGAACAGGTCCTTGCCCGGGCCTGCCAGCCAACGCCCGTCGGCGCATGCCTTACCCGCGGGAATGCTGAAATAGCTGTGGAAGCCCAGGAAGTGATCCAGGCGCACGCGGTCGTAGAGCGAAAACGCACGACGCAGGCGATCCATCCACCAGCTATAGCCGTTCTGCTTCATGTGGTCCCAGCGGAACGTTGGGTTGCCCCACACCTGGCCCTCGGGCGCAAAGTTGTCGGGCGGCGCACCGGAAATCTCAATCGCCTTGCCGGTATCGGACAGCCAGAAGTTCTCGGGTTCGCTCCACGCGTCTGCCGAATCGTCGGACACGTACATAGGAATATCCCCGATAACCTCGATGCCCGTCTTGTGCGCATAGTTCATGAGCTCGCACCAAGCGAGGTCAAAGCGGTACTGCATGTACGCCTGAAGCTCGGCCTCGTTGTGGAAGCGCTTGTCGTCGATCAGATGTTCGTTGTAGCGCGCGACATCTGCCGGCCAATCATGGCGCGACTCGCCCTCAAAGTACTTTTTAACGGCCATGTAGACGCAGTATTTCTCAAGCCAATCGGCATTGCGATGTTTAAACGCGGTGTACAGCGGATCGGCATCCTCGCCGCCGCGGGCCTTCCAGGTCTCAAAGTCGGCTGCCAGCTCTTCGTGACTCTCGGGTAGCAGATCAATATTGCCTGCAAAGGCCGAGGGGCCGGCGTAGGGGGAGCGGAAGAAGTCCGTGGGGTTGACGGGCAGGACTTGCCAGTAGCGCATGCCCATAGCGGCCAGATGGTCGATAAAGCGACGCGTGGGCGCACCGATTGTGCCGGGCTTGCCGTCATCGGTCGGCACCGAGGTGATGTGGCACACAACGCCCGCACCATGATCGAGCGGCTCCTGCAGGCGCTGCTCGGCGTGGTGATAGATGATCGACGAACCCAGCGGGAACAGGTCGAGCGTGACCGTGCCGTTGTGAATCTCGCACTCGTGACCGCTGATCACATCGCTCGCGCATTTGCAGAGCGCCGGAATCGTCACGCGGTGCGAATTGCGCAGACTGCGGTTGATGATAACCGTCGCGGCCTCGCCGTCTTTGCCCGTGCGGGTGTAAGCCAAGACTTCGTCGTTGAGCGCAAAGGCCTTGATCTCGCCATCGACCATAAAGGGCAGCGCGCGGCGTACAGCAGACGCGTTCTTAACGATGGCCAGCGTATCGAAGTCGTGGAGCTGGTCCTTGGTCGGCATGGTGCGGCGATTGCCCGGATCGGTGAGACCCTCCAAGCCGTACTCGTCACCGTAATAGATTGAGGGAACGCCCGGGAACGTCATCTGCATGAGCGTCGCCAGCCAAAAACGGCTCTTGGCCAGACCCATCGAGTTCTCGTCCAGGCGCCATTTGCTGCGCTCGCTCTCGGGCAGCTGCGACTCGTCGGGGCCACCGCCGAGCACCGAGATGATGCGCGGACGGTCGTGGCTCGAAAGCAGATTGAGCGCGCAGGCCAGTGCCTCGCGCGGGTAGTTCTCGCGCAGGGTTTCGATATCCTCGGCTGCCTGGTAAGCGTTCTTGTAGCCCATCAAAAAGCCGATGACCATGTCGCGGAAGGGGTAGTCCATGGCGGAGTCGAGCTCCGAGCCCTGCAGATAGCGACGCAGGTGGCCATAGCTGATCTTGTTGGAAGCGTCCTCCCAGACTTCGCCGAGCAGCAGTGCGTCGGGCTTCTCGGCGAGCACGGCCTTTTTGATTTCGGCCAGGAAGTCGTCGGAAAGCTCGTCGGCCACATCGAGTCGCCAGCCATGGGCACCGGCGCGCAGCCATTTACGGATCACGCCGTCCTTGCCCAGGAGCCGCTCGCGCACCAGTTCGGAGCTCTCATTGATGGCGGGCATGT
>CAJJZO010000156.1 GCA_905197585.1 uncultured Collinsella sp. | reverse complement strand
CCTCGGCTGCCATGCGTGCCCGCGACAGCGCCAGCTCGAGTGCCTCTTTCGTCTCGTTGTCGAGAACGGGGTCGTTGCCGATTTCGGTCACCGCCCGGCTTACCTCTACCGAAACGTCCGCCGTCGCCGTGGCCTGTGAGACGCTGTTGGAGCTAACCGTCGTGCCGTTTCCGCTGTTCGTGAGCGTGGCCATGTTTGCCACGAGCCATCCCTTTGCGCGCTTTACGCCATCCAGAGTCTTGTCTCTGGGAATTGTTAGCGATCCGGTGCACCTGAGCGGGAAGGAAAACCCTTCCATCTGCAGCATGAGGTCGTCGATGTGTTCCTGAGTGCTCTCACCATAATCTCCCGCAGTGATGCAGTCGCACTCGTAGATGAGATCCTCCACGTGCGTCTCCGCTAATGATTGAGACATGGTTATTACTCCTTCCCATAAATGAATTGAATAACGCGGTCTACGCGGACCTTACTTGATCCGCCTCCAGCCCTTCGCCTTCAGGCGCTGCAGCCTGAGCTTGGGACAGCTCGGCCTGGTCGCGTGCCGTCTCCAGGATCTTCGAGCGCCTCTTCTCGGTGCTCTGCCGGTAGCAGGTGATCAGCTCGCCCTCCGCGCCCGCCGGCGCCGTCGGCTTGTCCTCGGGATGCTCCTCGTACCAGCCGAGCAGGTCGTTGGGATCGGTGTTGAATACTTCGCAGAGCGCACCTACGAGCTCTGCATTCGGATAGCTCTCCTCGCGCTCCCAAGACTGAATAGTTCGGAATGACTTGCCGACATTTTGTGCAAGCTCCTTTTGGTTTAGCCCCAGGGCCTCTCGGCGCTCTCTTAGACGAAGGTTCATCCTCGCTCCTTTCTTTACGTTAAGTGAATAGTAAACAAAAAATGTCTTTACGCAAAAAAATGTTGCTTATTCGATTAATAGGGACATAAAACTGTTTGTCATTTAATTGAACAGACAGAAAAACATCTCTAAGGAGAAACGAACGGATTTCAGTAAGGAGCTGGCGGGGAATATCCGCGCCGTACGCGCCCGAGCTGACCTTTCTCAGGCTGAGGTCGCTTCCAAGCTCGGAGTGAGCGTCAGCATTTTCGCGAAGTACGAGAGCGGCGATTACATTCCTGGAGCCGACAAACTCTTGGCCATCTCGCAGGTTCTTGGTTATCCGCCCAACGACCTGATGGGCTGGAACACGAATGAGACCGCATAGGAATGGAGGAAGAGGGATGACCGGGAGGAACTACGAGCTGTCCGACGACATCACGACCCTGGGCGTCATGGTGATCTTTGAGTTAATAAATTGGGATAATCGGGGTGCACGCCCGCGTGGCTTTCATATCCCCAAATTATCCCAAGTGCGTGTGCTAACCCGTTTTTACGCGCTTGTGCCGTTGTTGCCGTACTTAAAACCGCAGATAAGCAATGTGTTCGTTTTTGTCGTTCTTTCGAGCCAGTAACGTAACATCTGGAACCCAAATCCTCTTCTAACTGTTACAGATCAAGATGAACGGTTGCCGTAGTTGTCGGCAGACGAGGTTATCGACGTTGCCGGGTCTCCTCTCGCCTGCCGTTGGCGGGAGTTGCGGGGCTGTTCGCCGCATTGCCGCCGAGCTGGGGGCGTGTAGACCGTAGGATAGTCTTATTGACAGCCTGTCAACTTGTCTGGGAGGCACTGTGACAGAAACGTTTGATATCGCGATTGTGGGCGCGGGCATTACCGGGTGTGCCATCGCGCGGCAACTCGCGCGATTTGACCTGTCCATTTGCGTGGTCGAGGCGGCCAACGATATTGCGTTGGGCGCATCGAAGGCCAACGGCGGCCTGGTGCATGCCGGCTACGACCCAGCGCCTGGCACGGTGAAGGCACAGGTCAACGCCCGCGGCTGCGAACTCTACGGTACGTGGGCGCAGGAGCTGGGCTTTTTGTTCCGCCGCACCGGGTCGATGGTGCTGGGCTTTAACGACCAGGACCGCGCGCATCTGGAGCAGCTGCGGCGCAACGGCTTGGCGAACGGCGTGCCCGAGCTGTCGATCATCGGGCCCGAGCGCATCCACGAGTTGGAGCCGCGCGCGAGCGCCGAGGCAACATGCGCGCTGTGGTGCCCCTCGACCGGTTTTGTCGACCCATTTGAGGTTGCCATCGCCGCGCTGGAAAACGCTGTCGCCAACGGGGTGACGTTTATACGATCCACGCCGGTGGAGTCGATTGAGGTTGCCAACCAAGGCGCTGAGGCCGTGCACTTTACGCTGACGACGCCCGCCGGCGATGTGCGCTGCCGCTACCTCATTAACGCCGCGGGCAACGGCGCCGCAGACATCTCGCATATGGCGGGCGCCGAGGAGTTCCAGATGGTCTGGCGCCAGGGCAACATCGTGGTGCTGGACAAGGAGCCGCGCACACTCATGCCGCTCTACCCCGTGCCGACGCCGGTGTCGAAGGGCGTCATCGTCACGGGCACCGTGCACGGAAACACAGTGATCACCGCGACGGCCGCCATTCGCGAGCCGGGCGACACGCAGACCTACGCGGGCGATGTGAACGCACTGCTAACCGGCGCGCGCAAGCTGGTGCCCGATCTGGACACGCGCCGCGTGGTGCGCGCATTTGCCGGCGGGCGTCCGGTCATTCAGGGAACGAACGACTTCTTTATTGGACAGTCAGCCGTGGTGCCGGGGCTTTTCCAGGCGGCGGGCATTCAGTCGCCGGGTGTGGCAAGCGCGCCGGCCATTGCCGAGCGCATGGAGCTTGTGATGCGTGAGGCGGGCGTGGAGCTGCACGAGCGGGCGGACTGGAACCCAATTCGCCGCGCGCCGGACGACTTTGACCGCGCAACGCTGGCGCGCAAGGAGGAACTGATTGAGTCCGATCCCGCGTGGGGACAGATTGCCTGCCGCTGCGAGACAGTGCCCGAGGCCGAGATTGTGGCCGCGATCCGACGCCAGCCGGGCGCGGTTTCGGTCGAAGGCGTCAAGCGCCGCTGTCGTGCCGGCATGGGTCGGTGCCAAAGCGGCTTTTGCCAGAGCCGTGTGGTGGCGATTCTTGCCCGTGAGTTGGGCTGCGACCCTAGCGAGGTGCTGTTGGAGGATTCCGGATCTTGGCTGGTCGAGGGACCGCAGAAGGGGGTGCGCTAGGATGGCGACGGATATCGAGATGGACGCTGAACGCGACGCCGAGATTGCTGCCGCGGGCGCCGTGCCGACGCAGGCCTTCGACGTGGTCGTTATCGGCGGCGGACCTGCCGGTATGGCAGCCGCGCTTGCCGCTCACAAGGCCGGCGCGCGGGTGGCCATTGTGGAGCGCGAGCGGCACATGGGCGGAATCCTCCGCCAGTGCATTCACCCCGGCTTTGGTCTGTCGCACTTTAAACAGGAGCTCACCGGTCCCGAGTACGCGCAGCGCTTTATCGACCAGGTGCACGCAACCGACATTGCGCTGTTCTTGGACAGCATGGTGATTGGGATTGACGGGGGTTCAGGCGCAGCGGACGCAGGCAACGCCGCGATCCACACCGTCATGCTCATGAGCGCCACCGGCATGTTGCAACTCACCGGGCGCGCGGTCGTCCTTGCCATGGGTTGCCGTGAGCGCACCCGCAGCGAGATCAAGATTCCCGGCAGCCGGCCCGCCGGCGTGTTTACGGCAGGCTTGGCGCAGCGATACATCAATATCGAAAACCTCAAGCCCGGCTCGCGTGCCGTCATTTTGGGCTCGGGTGACATCGGACTTATCATGGCGCGCCGCTGCACGCTCGAGGGGATTTCGGTCGAGGGCGTGTACGAGCTCATGCCGTACGCCAACGGCCTGCGTCGCAACGTCAAAAACTGCCTGGACGATTTTGGCATTCCGCTGCATCTGTCGACCACCGTCACGCGCGTGATCGGGCACGACCGCGTGGAGGCCGTCGAGGTAAGCCAAGTCGACGAGCACCTGGCGCCCATTCCGGGGACCGAGCGCATCGTTCCATGCGACACGCTGCTGCTTTCGGTGGGATTGATTCCCGAGAACGAGCTTTCGGTGGGCGCGGGCGTGGAGCTGGACCCCCGCACGCGCGGCGCCGTGGTGGACCAAAGCCTGCAGACAGGCGTGCCGGGCATCTTTGCCTGCGGCAACGTACTGCACGTGCACGACCTGGCCGACAACGTGACGACCGAGTCCGAGCGCGCCGGTGCGGTCGCGGCGGCGTGGGCGCTGGGCGGTAGCACAGGTGTGACGCCTAGCTGCGAACTCACGGTCTCCCCCGCCGGCATTGCGGGCTACGCGTTGCCCGGACGCATTACGGCGGTAGCGCTCACCAAGCTCAACTTCCGCGTGCGCCGGCCAGTCGATGCCGCTCGAGTGCGCATCCTGGCCAACGGCGAAGAACTGTTTGCCGGCAAAGTCCGTCCATTTAAGCCGAGCGTCATGGAGAGCTTCCCAGTGCCGGCAAAAGTGATCCAGCGTGCACT
>CAJJZO010000155.1 GCA_905197585.1 uncultured Collinsella sp. | reverse complement strand
ACGCGATGACGTCTCGTATCTGCTGGGAACGGTCTACGACACCCGAGGCGCCGACGACACCCTGCGCACCGTTGAGGTCAGCCGCATGAAAAACGTCAGCACGCGCTTGCTCGACGGCAAGAAACTCTTTGCTGCGCTAGACGAGGAGGACGCCTCCGCTGCATAAGAACCTCCGCCGTCCATTCGACTACCCGTACCGCCCATCCGATTCTGTATTAAAAAACCCGCCAGGCTGTTGTAAAAATGGACATCGGCGCTACTATAGACCCACTTGCACTTTGTTTGAGTGCAGTGTTTCCAGCCATTTCTATACTGGGGGGGTAACGATATGAAGGACATCACCATCAGCCGCAGGAGCCTTCTGGTCTCTGCTGGCCTGCTCGCGCTCGCTCCGCTCGCCGGATGCGGCGGCAACTCTGGTTCCGGCTCTGCTGCCGCCGGTTCCGACTACACCGTCGGCGTTCTGCAGCTCACCGAGCACTCCGCACTCGACGCCGCCAACGACGGCTTTGTCAAGGCTATCAAGAAGAGCGGTCTCAAGGTCAAGATTGATCAAAAGAACGCCCAGAACGACCAGTCCACGTGTAAGTCCATCGCCGACAAGTTCGTGGGCGATGGCGTCGATCTGATCTATGCCATCGCTACGCCCGCCGCGCAGGCCGCCGCTGGCGCCACCGCCGATATCCCCATCGTGGGCTGCGCCATCACCGACTACGCCGCCTCGGGCCTGGTCCAGGACAACGATAAGCCCGGCACCAACGTCACTGGCGCCTCCGACCTCACCCCGGTCGCCGAGCAGCTCGAGATGATGCAGAAGGTCCTGCCCGACGTAAAGAAGATCGGCCTGCTCTACTGCACCGCCGAGTCCAACTCCGACGTCCAGATCAAGGCCGCCAAGAAGGAACTCGACAAGCTGGGCCTGGACTACACCGATTACACCGTCTCGAGCTCCAACGAGATCCAGTCCGTCGTCGAATCTGCCGTGGGCAAGGTCGACGCGCTGTACTCCCCCACCGATAACACCATCGCCGCGGGCGCCTCGCAGGTGGGCCAGATCTGCAAGGAGAACAAGCTTCCCTACGTGACCGGCGAGGAGGGTATGTGCATGGCTGGCGGCCTGTTCACCCTCTCCATCAACTACGAGGATCTGGGCTACGCCGCGGGCGAGATGGCCGTCAAGATTTTGAAGGGCGAGGCCAAGCCCGAGGATATGCCGATCAAGCATCTCTCGAGCAAGGACCTGGTCGTCGTCAAGAACGACGAGATGGCCGAGGCTCTGGGCATCGATCTTTCCGCTCTGGACGAGTAACGCCATGCGCGGCAGCGCGTCTAGGGCACGCACTCGTGCCGTTGCCGTGTTATTCAATATGTGAGCCACAGGGGCGAACGCCAAAGACCAGCGTTCGCCCTGCTTGTTTCGGATGAGACAAAACATCCGGCCGCAGCTCTTTTATGCATTGTTACCGCTATCATGGTGACTCACGTGTCCACCCTATCCTAGGAGGTATAAAGCATGCTTATTGCATTGCAGGGCGCCGTTTCGCAGGGCGTCCTCTGGGGCATTATGGTGCTTGGCGTGTTTATCACGTTCCGCCTGCTCGACATTCCCGATATGACCTGCGACGGCAGCTTTGCCCTCGGCGGCTGCGTCTGCGCCGTGCTCATCGTCAATAACAACGTCGATCCGTTGCTCGCCGTGCTGGCCGGTATGTGCGCCGGCGCCATCGCGGGCGCCGTCACGGGCATTTTGACCACCGTCTTTGAGATTCCCGCGATCCTCGCCGGAATCCTCACCCAGATCAGCCTGTGGTCCATCAACCTGCGCATCATGGGCAAATCCAATACGCCCATCCTTGCCAAGGGCACCATCTTCTCGTCTGTTAGCAACATGACGGGCCTGCCGCAGTCCACCGTCGCCATCATCCTGGGCATCTTGCTCGCTGTGGCTATCGTCGCCATCCTGTATTGGTTCTTTGGCACCGAGATCGGCTCGGCACTGCGCGCCACCGGCAACAACGAATACATGATTCGCGCTCTGGGCGTCAACACCAACTCCATCAAGATGATCGCCCTCGTGCTCTCCAACGCCCTCATCGGCCTTTCGGGCGCGCTCATCTGCCAGAGCCAGAAGTACGCCGACATTGGCATGGGCACCGGCGCCATCGTTATCGGTCTTGCCGCCATTGTTATCGGCGAGGTGCTCGGCCGCCTGCTGCCCGGCGGTCTCACGCAGTTTAGCGTCCGTCTTGCCTCCGCCGTCTTTGGCTCCGTGGTGTACTTCCTTATCCGCGCCATCGTGCTGCAATTGGGCATGGACGCCAACGACATGAAGTTGCTCTCCGCCGTGATCGTCGCCGTGGCCCTGTGCGTGCCCGTGGTTTGGGAGCGCTATAAGCTCCGCAGCTCCTACACGAAGGGGGATGAGGCAGATGCTTAAGCTCTCGCACGTCAAGAAAACCTTTAACAAAGGCACCGTCACCGAGAAGCGCGCGCTCACCGGCGTCGACCTTACCCTCAATGATGGCGACTTTGTAACCGTGATCGGCGGTAACGGCGCCGGCAAGTCCACGCTGCTCAACATGATCGCCGGCGTATATCCGCTCGATTCGGGCGTTATCGAGCTCGACGGCACCGACATCTCGCGTCTGAGCGAGTCGCAGCGCGCCAAGTACCTGGGCCGCGTGTTCCAGGACCCCATGCGCGGCACCGCAGCCGACATGCAGATTGCCGAGAACTTGGCCCTCGCCAAGCGCCGCGGCCAGCGTCGCGGTCTTTCGTGGGGCGTCACCAAGGCCGAGAAGGACGAGTACGTTGAACTGCTCAAGCGCCTGGACCTCGGTCTGGACACGCGCCTCAACGCCAAGGTCGGTCTGCTCTCGGGCGGCCAGCGCCAGGCACTCACCCTGCTGATGGCCACGCTCACCAGGCCGCGCCTGCTGCTGCTCGACGAGCACACTGCGGCCCTCGACCCCAAGACGGCCTCTAAGGTGCTCAACTTGACCGAGGAGATCGTCGACGAGAACCACTTGACCACACTCATGGTCACACACAACATGAACGACGCCATCCGTCTGGGCAACCGTCTGATCATGATGCACGAGGGCCACGTGATCTACGATGTGGCAGGCGACGAGAAAAAGTCGCTCACCGTCGCCGACCTACTGCAGAAGTTCGAGGAGGTCTCGGGCGGCGAGCTCGCCAACGACCGCATGCTGCTGAGCTAAAACCTGCCAAAAAGGGACAGGTTTATTTTGGCAGGTTTTATTTGCGCAAACGTCAAAACCGCCGCAAAGGGACAGACACCTTTGCGGCGGTTTTCGCATATTATGTCGATAATCCAGCGTCAGCAGGGACCACTGGTTAAGAACTAAGGAAACTGCCATGAGAAGACCTCTTCCCCGTCTTGCTTGACCGCCGCACTCCTTACCGGCGTGCTCGCCGGCGCCCCAGCTTACGCCACCGCGACCGCCCCATCTCAAGTTATCGGCCCGTCCGATGTGATCGGACGGGCTTTTTGGTGGGTATCATGGTTGAATGATCATTAGGAGGTTTTCCCTACATGGAATTGTTTGAGCCGATTCTTCATTTTTTTGAGCAACGGTGGGTCCACAACATCATCTGGGCCGTCATCTTGGCGATAGGCACCGCCGTCGCCGCCAAGGTTGCATCCAAGACCCTGCACCATCTGCTTAACCGAGACGATAACCCGCTTCCGGCATCGAGTATCTTCATCAACATCGCGCGCGCCGTCATCTGGATGATCGGCGGCAGCTTTATCCTCGACAACTGTTTTGGCATTAATGCAAACGCCCTCGTCGCCGCTCTTGGCGTCGGCGGCATCGCCATCTCGCTTGGCTTTCAGGACACGCTGTCAAACCTTATCGGCGGCATGCAGGTGACCTTTATGGGCATTATCAAGCCCGGCGACAATATCGAGGTCGGCGGCGTGTCGGGCGTGGTCCAGGACATCACTTGGCGCCACACGACCATCGAAGATGCCTGCGGACAGACCATCATCGTCCCCAACTCCAACATCTCCAAAAACACGCTCGTGCATCTGATGCCCTTTGGGCGCGTGGCCGTCCCCGTCGCGGTGAAAGACCCCTCCAAATGGGCGTCGCTCGATGCACTAGCAGACGAGCTGACCAGCGCCACCAAGGCCGCCGTGCTTCCCATCTCGGGCTTTGACAAGGAGCCCTATGTGCTCTTTAGCGAGATCGGCGACTTTGGCATTAAGGGCAAGATCATCTTTATCGTCAGCGACGACAGCACCACTTTCACCGCTGCCGACGCCTGCATCCGCGCCATCGCCCCCATCATCGCCTAACCTACCAAATAGGGACAGGTTTATTTTGGCAGGTTTTATCTGGGCAAATGAGCGGTTATTTCTGAGGCTTCGGTAGTTTGTGTGACAAGGGGCTAGCCTAGGCAGCAACGCTCTTCGCTCCCTTCACGCCCTTCTTCC
>CAJJZO010000154.1 GCA_905197585.1 uncultured Collinsella sp. | reverse complement strand
CTAAGGAGCGGGTTTCGCGGCACAACTTGATTTTACCCCGTCTCGGCCGATTTCCTACGCTTTGCAGAAATCGGCCATTTGTTGCCGGCGAGGACCGAATATCCGACTTCGTTTTTGTTCGGTAGAGCTGTTTTTAGAGTCGAATTTTGGTCGATTTTTAGAGCTGTTATAATGAATCAGCAGGTCAGAGCGCCTGCTGATTGAACAATAATTAGCCTTATGTAAAGTTGGTCAGACGATGCCCGAAAAAATGCCGACAATCGCAGAGTTCGCCCGCACCCTGGGCGTCTCGAAGTCGAATGTGGTCAACAAGATCAAGGAACTCGACCTCGAGACGGTCACCAAGCCGGGTGACAAGCGTCGGTGCCAGTACCTGCCGGAGCGCACCTGTTCTGCTCTTGCTGACAAGCTCGCCAAAACGAAACCGGCGGTCCAGGCCGACGAGACCCGCCTGCTCGACCTCTACCAGGCGCAGGTCGAGCCATTAAAGTCCGCCAACGCCAGCCTGCAGAAGCAGGTCCAGCTGCTCATGGACCAGCTCGCCGCCGCCGAGAAGACCGCTGCGGAAACCGCCCGACAGTCCCAGGCGCGCATCGACGATCTGAAAGCCCAGACCGAACGACTGGAGGCTGAGAACCGCGACCTCAAGTCCCAACTCGCCCTCAGCCGTGCCCTCGAGGGCTTCCATTTCCCCTGGACCAGGGACCGCATCAAGTCTCGCTATCTCCTGCCAGGTTCCGATTCCAACCAGTGATGCCTCGCCGGCGTCCATCGAAAGCGCGGAAAATCGGAGATTTCCCTCCCTTTCGACAGCCGCCCGCCCGCTGCGACGGGGTGAAAACGCCCATGAAAACCCTGCGGGTTTTCCACGGGCTACCCCGTCTCCGCTAGGTCTTTTCCGCTAACGCTAAAATCCCGGGTCATGGCTTCGAGTCAACCGTGGACGCCGGGTACAGGGGGCGCGCAGCCCCCTGTCAGAGGGAGCGTAGCGACCGTGCCTTGGATCGGGTGACAGCCATTGATACCCGTTCTTTGCGGCATTTCGTTCCACAGCCCTCGACTACCGACCTTCGGTTCCCAGCCGAAGCCGTACCGTGACAGCCACGTGCAGGCAATCGGCCGGTGAGCGAAGCGAGGCCGGCGCCGAGGACTGACAATCGTGAAACATCGGGACATGGGGTCGAGACAGAATGCGGCCGCCCCCCCCCAACCGGCACAACCGCTATTCGCGGAAAACACTCAACCGTCCCTTGTGTTTTTACGCCCGGCCTTCACGGCCTTCCTGCGCTTTCCGGGGTCCTCACACCGCCATGTGTCACGGTGCGCCCGGGCATGAGCGCGTTTTCCAGAGATTTTATTTTTGGACTGGGCGGACCAACCCGCCCAGCGCCCAGATACGTGGACGGGGGCCTGAGCTGCCGCTTAACCGCCACGAGTAAGTTGTCGAGATTCTGCTTGGCCTTGACGCCATCGCGCCTTCACCGGGGTGTTGATCGCCAGAAGGCAGACGATGTTTCTGCCTGGGGGCGCACCGCCGACCCATGCCTGGGGGCCGACTAGTCCTGCTGGACCTCTCTTCTGCTTACCTCAGTCTCC
The DNA here is from genome assembly GCA_905197585.1 of uncultured Collinsella sp. Taxonomy (GTDB): domain Bacteria; phylum Actinomycetota; class Coriobacteriia; order Coriobacteriales; family Coriobacteriaceae; genus Collinsella. The sequence continues at coordinate 2,942 of CAJJZO010000154.1, read as the reverse complement.
GGTTATTCGAGCGTACGGGCTACCTTTTTTAACCGGCGCAGGGCCGGTGCCGACCGGGAACGGCATATCTCCGGGTGGCACCAAAAAGGGCCCCCGCCGTAGTGGCGGGAAGCCCTGAAATCACATCAAAAACAGCTGCCAAAAGTCCCTTTAGCTGGTACTATATTGGCAAAGGCACCTCGGAAAGTGCCGCTGTAGATGTCGAGGTGGGGATCTCGCTCTACGGTGCAAAGACGGTTGCTAGACGTCTTTGTTGTCCAGGATTATAGCAGTCACAGCCCGCCCGTTACGCGGGCGGGCTGCTTTAATTCTGACTTTTTTGCCTATTTACCTGCGAAAACGCAATACTACGGTACTAAGTGCCGCCTACCGGGCGGTTTTTTGTTGCCTCGCTACCTCTCCTGCGACCCGATCGAGCGGTCAATCGAGCGGTCCTGGGCACGGGCGGGCTGTGCCGCCTGGGTCGCCGGCGGCACAGTGGAGCCGTCGTTCAGCTCGCCGCCGTCGGGCAGGTTGACCGCGTACTTATCGACCAGTCGGTCGCACGCCGCCTTGGCGGCGATGTACGCATCGACCGCCAAGGGCTCGTATTTCGCCAACTCCTCATCGGGAACCGGCACCCTCGGGCGCGGGAACTCGCCGTAATCCGTTCCCGCGGCCGATTTGGCCACGGCGGCGAACTCGCGCCGGTAGGCCCGTACGTCTACCCTGTAGGCTTCGAGCGCCGGGGCGAGCCTGCGCCGCGCATCGGCCACGCGTGCCGCCGATGCCTCCATCGCCGCCTCCACCTCGGCCTTTTGCTCATCCGGCAGGCACGACAGGGCCGACCCGGCGTACTGCCTGACCTTTGCCGGGGCCTCATCCCGCTCGAACAGCGCCATGATCTTGTCCGTCACGCGCCTGGCAGCGTCCGCGACGCACTGTCCAAGGCGCTCGACTGACTCGACAAGTCTACTTCTCTTCGCTTCAAGTCCCTCAACTCGGCCTCTAAGCTCAGCAACCTGTTCTGAAGCTCTGTCTGCTCGGCCCTCAAGGTTTGCAGCCTTGACCTCGCCTCCATCTGCCTCGCGCTCGCTTTCCTCGACCTCTTTCTTGAGCCGGTCGATGCGCTCAAAAGCGTCCCGACTGTCCCGGCAGCCCTCAAAGAACTCGACAACCTGATTCTCGAGATCAATCCGATCTCGCTCAGCGGCGACCGCCCTTTCAAGTTCTCCAATTCGGCCCTGAGCTGCGCCTCCCTCGCGTTGAAGGCCCTCCAATCCGGCCCTGGCGTCCTCTTCCCGCGCCCTTGCGGCCCGTTCCTCGGCCTGGGCGTCCCTTGCGAGTCCGCGCGTCACGTCTGCCAGCCTTGCGAGGTCGGACGCCTCCCGGCGCGACGATTCCCTCCTCTTGTCCAGCTCGTCCAGCTCGCGCATGGCCCGCTTGAACTGCGGGACGTCCATATGCTTGTGGTGGTCGTCCATCACGGCCCGCTCGATCCCGTGCTCGCGGGCCGCGCCCTCGAGGCACCCCATCATCGCGTCCTGCAGGTCGGGCAGGCGGTCGAGGCCCATGGTCTTCAGGGCCTTGTTCATGGACACCTGGACGGGCAGACCCCTGTTCGGGCTCTCTCCGTATGGAATGCCCAGGATGTGCATATGCGGCGTCCCGTCGTTCTCGTCGACGTGGACGGCGGCGGCGAACCAATCAATCGCGCCGGCAGTCCTCGCCCTGATGCGGTCGAACGCCTCGGAATAGACCGCCTTGGCCCCGGCCTCGTCCAGCTCGCGGGACCAGGTCTCGCGATTGCCGAGCTGCACGACGTATTCGACCGCCGGGGCGGGCCTGCCAGACCGGCTCTTTGAGTGTCCGACCTTGGCGCGGTCTGCGCGGTAGGCGTCGCGCACGCGCGCGTAATAGTCCTCGATCTGGCGATCCGGACGGCCCTTGGAGACCTGGCGGGCGTTGTAGGTCTCGGTGGCCTCACCGAACAGACGCTCGTAGGCATGCTCGATGGACTCGCCCGCGAGAATCAGGTTGTCCTTGGTTTTCGAGCGGTCGACGTTTTTCAGACGCGCCCGGTAGTCCGGGTCGAGGTCGTGGCGGGCGTTCACCGCGCCACCCGAAACTGACATGGATAGAGCCATAGCGTCTCCTCCGCTTTGAGACTCAGTCTTTCCATGCGCTTTCCTTTTCGGCCGCAGAATACACGAACATTTGTGCTTTTGCTACTTTTTCCAAAAGTAGCGCAGTTGAACTTTTGACGGAGCCAAAAGTTCTGCGGCCCTGCGGGCGGCCTCCGCGCCCCGGTGCGGGGCGCTGCGCGGTCGTGGCTCCCTTGCCCTCCGCCGTCCCGCCGGACCCCTCGCCTCTGCGGCTCGCGGTTCCCCGACTCACGGCTGCGCGGCCCTCCGGTCCTTGCCGGCACGGCCCGACGCCGGTCAGTCCGGGACCCTGCGACGCCCGTCGCGTTCGGTCTGCCGGTAGCCAGGAATGTGTACACATTCCCACATCTTGCAAGTCTCACAAGTCGGGCTTGGTCCGCGGAGTTACCCCCCTCGTTTGAATCTGCAAGATATGTATCCCGTGCAACGGGATACCGCCGCGGCCGCCACGCATCCGCCGTCGGGTAGAATCTGAACGCCGCGAAACCCGTCTGCGGGCAACGCTTCGATCTCCGATTGGAGCGGCCTATGAACTTGTTTCTTGAAATCCTGCGTGCCACGGCCTATCTGGCCAGCATCACTCGGTCCGTCCTGTACGCGATCTGGTGGTGGAAGGAATATAAGCAGAACGGATAGCGAAGGGAGAAAGAAATAGCCCGGCTGGCACCGGGCTATCAATTCGAATGCACCTGCGTTGCCCGCGTTCCAGAAGTTTGACTAGCTAAGGAGCGGGTTTCGCGGCACAACTTGATTTTACCCCGTCTCGGCCGATTTCCTACGCTTTGCAGAAATCGGCCA
>CAJJZO010000153.1 GCA_905197585.1 uncultured Collinsella sp. | reverse complement strand
TCCTGCGCATCGACGACACCGACCCCACCCGCTCCACCGACGAGAACACGCAGATCATCCTGCGCGCCATGCGTTGGCTGGGCCTGGACTGGGACGAGGGTCCCGAGGTGGGCGGCGATTTTGGCCCCTACGCCCAGACCGAGCGCCTGGACCTGTACAAGCAGGCCGCCCAGAAGCTTTGGGACGAGGGCAAGGCCTATCCCTGCTTCTGCACCAAGGAGCAGCTCGACGCCGACCGCAAGGCCGCGCAGGAGCGCAAGGACCCCTTCCAGGGCTATCAGCGCCGTTGCCGCGATCTTGATCCCGAGGAGGCCCGCCGCCGCATCGAGGCCGGCGAGTCCTACGTCCTGCGCATCAAGGTGCCCGAGGACCGCGGCGACGTCGTTATCCACGATGCCGTCCACGGCGAGGTGACCTTCGATGCCAAGGAGCTCGACGACTTTGTCATCTTCCGCTCCGATGGCACGCCCACGTACAACTTCGCGACTGTCGTCGACGACGCCATGATGAAGATCACCCATGTCATCCGCGGCGACGACCACCTGTCCAACACCCCGCGTCAGGTCATGGTCTACGAGGCCCTCGGCGCGCCCGTGCCCACGTTCGCCCACATCTCCATGATCTTGGGTGCCGACGGCAAAAAGCTCTCCAAGCGCCACGGCGCCACCTCGGTGGAGGAGTACCGCGACGCCGGTTACCTGTCCGACGCCTTCGTCAACTATCTGGCGCTGCTCGGCTGGTCGCTCGACGGCGAGACCACGATCATCCCGCGCGATGTCCTGGCCAGCAAGTTCTCGCTCGACCGCATCTCCAAGAACCCGGCGACCTTCGACCCCAAGAAGCTTGATTGGGTTAATGCCGAGTACATCAATGGCATGTCCGATGCTCAGTTTGCCGATGAGATCATGGTCCCCGAGCTGCACGAGGCGGGTCTTATCGAGGGTAATGTCGAGTACGGCGAGGATTGGATCGATGCGCTTGCTGCCATCGTTAAGCCGCGCACCAAGATGCCGGCCGACGCCGTGACCGTCGCCGCTCCCATCTTTGCTACGGCCGAGACGCTTGAGTATGACGAGAAGTCCGTCAACAAGGGCCTGGCCAAGGAAGGCATGGGTGCCATTCTGGATGCCGCCAAGGCCGCGCTCGAGGGCGTGGACGAGTGGACGGCTGTCAACATTGACGCCGCGCTTGAGCCGCTTCCCGAGCAGATGGACCTTAAGAAGCGCGTGGTGTTCCAGGCCGTGCGCGTCGCCGTCTGCGGCAACATGGTGAGTCCTCCGCTGGGCGAGACCATGGCGCTCGTCGGCCGCGACGACTGCCTGGCGCGCATCGACCGCGCCCGCACGATGGCGCTGTAATCGCTGCGCAAATGTATGTATCCGAGCCCCGTTCACTCAGAGCGGGGCTCTTGTTTCTGTAGACGTATGGGATAGGAGGTGCTGGGGCCATGGCCGAGCAACTTTCGCTGTTTGGTTCGCCGGAACCAAAACAGGCCCTCGAAAAGCCCGACCGCTCGGCCGAGCAGGCCAAGCCCGAGTCCGCGCCCGAGCCCGTTGCCGCCTACGCGAGCGTGGTCCTCGACATCCCGACCCGTGCGCTGTCCGAGCCATTCGCCTACGGTATCCCCCGGTCCCTTGCCAACGAGGCGCAGATCGGATCCACGGTCCTGGTCCACTTTGGTAACCGTGCTGCCGCGGGCTATATCGTCGACATTGCGCCTGAGCTGGGAGACCTGCAGGGCAACAACGCCCTCGACCTTTCGCGCATTAAGCCCGTCGAAGCCATCCTCAGCAAACCGCTCTTTACCGCCGAGGCTGCCCGTATCGCACGTTGGATGAGCCGCGAGTATGTCGCGACGCTTTCCGAGTGCCTGCGCCTGTTTTTGCCTCCGGGCGGCAGCCCGCGCGTGGTCAAGGGCGACGACGGCGTGTGGACGGTTGAACGTCCCGCCGTCAAGCCTATCCAAAACCGCTGGGTCATGCTCACGCCTGAGGGCTTCGACTATACGCCGCCCAAGACCGCCGTTCGCCAGCGGCAGCTCATCGAGGCGCTCCAGTGCGGCCCGGTCACGACGCGCGACCTCAACCTGCTCTATAACAGTATGTCGGCGACCATCAAGGCACTCGAAAAACGCGGCGTCGTGGTGGTTGAAGAGCGCCGAGCCTGGCGTGGCTGCAGCGAGCAGACCACGCTGTCCTCGGCAAGCGGTAAGGCGCCGGTCTCCCTTACCAACGGCCAGCAACAGGCACTCGCGCAGATTGAGCGCGCCCGTCTGGACGCCCATGGCGACGTGGTGCTGGTTGACGGCGTCACCGGCTCCGGCAAAACCGAGGTGTACCTCTCCGCCATCGAGCGTGTGCTCGCAGCCGGCCGTTCGGCCTGCGTGCTCGTGCCCGAGATCTCGCTGACGGCCCAGACCGTCGGCCGCTTCCGTTCGCGCTTTGGCGAGACGGTCGCCGTGTTCCATTCGCGCCTTTCGGCCGGCGAGCGCCTGGACCAGTGGGATATGGTCGCCAGCGGTGCCTCCCGCGTGGTCGTCGGCGCCCGCTCGGCGCTCTTTTGCCCGCTTGACGACCTTGGCCTCATCATCATCGACGAGGAGCACGAGACCAGCTACAAGCAGGGCTCCAGCCCGCGTTACCACGCGCGCGAGGTGGCGGCCGAGATGGCGCGGCGCTACCGCTGCCCGCTCGTGTTGGGCTCCGCCACGCCTTCTGCTGAGGCCCTCGATCGCTGCCGCCGTGGCACGTATAACGGTGCCACCTGGACGCGCGTCGAGATGCCCGAGCGCCCGGGACACGCCGTGTTGCCTACGGTTCGCATTGCCGACCTGCGCCGCGAGTTCGCGCACGGTAGCCGCTCCATGTTCTCAAAACCGCTGATGGAGGGCTTGGAGCGTGTGGTCGAGCGACGCGAAAAAGCCGTGCTGTTGCACAACCGCCGCGGCTTTGCGCCGTTCCTGATGTGCCGCGAGTGCGGTTGCGTCCCCACCTGCAACCACTGCTCCACGGCGCTTACGTACCACGAGCGCACCCATACACTGCAGTGCCACACCTGTGGTTCGTCCTGGCGCGTGCAGCCGTATCCCGCGCCCACGAGTCGCTGCCCCAAGTGCGGCAGCCGTTACCTGGCAAAAATGGGCCTTGGCACGCAACAGATCGAGGACGCGCTGCACCAGATGCTGCCCGAGGATGTTGCCATCATACGCATGGACGCCGATTCCACGCGCGGCAAGGATGAACACAAAAAGCTGCTCGAGCAGTTCGATGCGGCCGATTGCGCGGTGCTGTTGGGTACCCAGATGATCGCCAAGGGTCTCGACTTTCCCGAGGTCACGCTCGTGGGTGTGGTCAATGCCGACTTCGCCCTCAAGCTGCCGGACTTCCGCGCAGGGGAGCGCGCCTACGACCTGCTGGAACAGGTGGCGGGTCGTGCCGGTCGCGGCGATCGGCCCGGCGAGGTGATCATCCAGACCTACCTGCCCGAGGATCCGGTCATTCGCGCCGTCGCCGAGCACGACCGGTCGATCTTTACCGACTACGACCTGGATCAGCGCCGCGACGCGCTGTACCCGCCGTTTGTTCGCCTGGTCAACATCTTGGTGTGGTCGGCGAACCGAGACGACGCGCAGGACTACATCGCGCGCATCGCAAAGCTCCTCAAGCGCCGCTGGCATGCCGCAGCGTCCGACTTTTTACGGGCGGGGAGTGCCGTACCGCAGGTGCTGGGCCCGGCTTCGTGTGTAATCGAGAGAGCCAAGGACCGTTACCGCTTCCATCTGCTTGTGAAGTCGCCCGTGGGGTACCATGTCTCTGATGATATTGACGCCTGCCTCAAAGAGGTGGGCTCCGTGCGTGGCGTGAGCGTGAGCGTTGACGTCGACGCCTATGATTTGATGTAACAACCCGAAAGGATGGCCATGGAAGCCAACGGAATCGTACTGTCGCCCGACCCTCGTCTGCGCCAGGAGTGCGCCGTCATCGAGGAGATCACCCCGGCGATCGAGGCGCTTGCCGAGAAGATGAAGAAGATGATGTTCGAGAACGGCGGTTGCGGCCTGGCTGCCCCGCAGATCGGCGAGCTCATTCAGCTCGTCACCATCGACTGCGACTACAGCGACAAGAACGACTATGACCCCTACGTGCTCATTAACCCCGTCATTGTTGAGCAGAGCGACCATCTGGTGCCGTTTAGCGAGGGCTGCCTGTCCATCCCCGGCATTAGCTGCGAGATCGAGCGTCCCGACCATGTCGTGGTCGAGGCGTACGACTTGGACGCCAACCTGATTCGCTATGAGGCCACGGGCGATTTGTTCTGCGTGTGCCTGCAGCACGAGATCGATCATCTGCACGGCAACACCATGTTCGCGCCCCTTAAGCCCATGCAGAGGCTCAAGGCCGTCAAGGAGTACCAGGACGCCCTGGCCCGCGGCGCTCGACCGGGCGAGACGGAGTAGGTCTCACCGTCCCCGCGGGGGGGGGGGGGGGGGGGGGCGGGCCAGGCCGGGAGGGGTGGCAGGCGGGGGGGGGGGGGGCGGGGGGGGGGGGCGGGGGGGGGGGGCGGGGCGCGG